>JAJTHU010000056.1 GCA_021300055.1 Nitrosomonadaceae bacterium
GCTACGCAAATCAAGAAGTTACCGAAGGACGTCGTAAACGCGCGTCAGCCGCGCCGCTTTTCACAGGCCGCCGAGCGCGAGGAGGCTGCGGCACTCGACCGCAGCATTGATGAAATTCGCGTCATCGCCGACCGCGACCCAGATGACGTCGTTCGCCGCGTCGGACCATTCGACGAGTTCCGCAATCGAATGGAGAACGACCGCCGCATGACACCGGCCGACATCGCCAAGATTGGGCTTTGTTTCTTTGGCCTGTGTGGTGCCAACTACGGCCCCGATGGCGCGCCGGTTGAGAGCAAAGCGTTCACGCGCGGCGAAGCAGCGAAAGCGCGTTCGACCCTAGAACTTGGGCGCGTGCGTGGCACGGTGCAATAGCGCCCGCAATCGTCGCCACAATAACGGCGCAGCGCTCGCTTCAGTGCACTGCAACATCGATCGATCGCATTTTTCGACACCGAAGTTTGCACAAAGCTGTCCGGACATTTGGCGCGCATCGGGTAACATGCCGACTTGGGGATAACAATGATTACGCCCTCGGTGCCGCAAGAAGCATCGGACCCCGACTCTAAACCTTTGAACGCACCCACCTCTCTGAGACTCCCATGAAGCGCGGCCGCTGCTGGCAACTAAGCACCATCATGGCCGCCTGGTTTTTGACATGCTGTCCGTGCCGGATGGCTTGGGCCAGCATGCCGTCACTGCGCGGCACGCACGCGAACCTTTCCGATCGCGATTTCGCATGAAGCGCGGCTGCTGCTGGCAACTAAGCACCATCATGGCCGCTTGGTTTTTGGCATGCTGTCCGTGCCTTATGGCTTGGGTCAGCATGCCAGCACTGCGCGGCGCTCGCTTCGACCCAACGCAAGGTAGCGTGCAATGAAGCGCGGCTTCTACACCATCATGGCCGCGCAGTTCTTTAGTTCGCTCGCGGACAATGCGCTGTTTATTGCCGCGATCGCGCTCATCCAGCAACTGCAAGGCCCAGCTTGGATGACGCCGATGGTGAAGTGGGGATTCGCCGTCTCCTACGTCGCGCTCGCGGCGTTCGTCGGCGCCTTCGCCGATGCGATGCCCAAGGGCAAGGTGATGTTCATTACGAACACCATCAAGATCGTCGGCTGTTTCATCATCTTCTTCTTCGATGCGATCAACATGCCGGGTAACACCGAGTTTTGGGTGGTGTTCTTCGGCTACATGATCGTTGGTATCGGCGCAGCCATGTACTCGCCCGCCAAGTACGGCATCTTGACCGAATTGCTTCCCGCCGAACAACTCGTTAAGGGTAACGGTTGGATTGAAGGGCTCACTGTTGTATCCATCATCTTGGGAACCGTCCTCGGCGGAGCACTTATCAGTCCCAAGGTCTCCGCGGTATTGCTCTCGTTTGATTTCCCGCACTTAAATCTGGGCATCGACACGCCACCCGAAGCCGCCATCATCGTCATTGCTGTCGTCTATGCGATTGCTGCAGCCTTCAACTTGGCCATCCCAGACACCGGCGCGCGCTACCCGAAACAAGAGACCAATCCGGTGCGCTTGGTCGCCGATTTCTGGCACTGCGTTGAAACGCTGTGGCGCGACAAGCTAGGGCAGATTTCGCTCGCGGTCACCACCCTCTTTTGGGGAGCGGGTGCAACGCTACAGCTACTCGTTTTGGAGTGGGGTCGTCAGCAACTCGGGTTACGCCTTGACCAAGCTTCCATCTTGATGGGTGTAGCCGCTTTCGGCACCGTCATCGGCGCCGTCATTGCGGGACGCTTCATGTCGCTCAAGCGCGCGCTATGGGTGCTGCCGTTTGGTGTGGCGATGGGCTTTGCGGTGATGCTGATGCCGCTCACCTTCTCCAAACCAGCTGTCTACGCGTTACTGATTTTTGTCGGGGGCTTGGGCGGCTTCTTTGTCGTGCCAATGAATGCGCTGCTCCAACACCGCGGGCATGTGTTGCTGTCCGCTGGCCATTCGATTGCGGTACAAAACTTCAATGAGCAACTCAACATCTTGCTGATGGTAGCCAGCTACTCGGTCATGCTCTCGATGGGACTGCATATCAACACCATCATCGTTATCTTCGGTTCGATTGTCGCCGTGTTGATGTTGGCGATCATGCATTGGAATCGCGTCAATCACCAGCGCAATCCTAACTTGGACGCGATGATCGGGATGGAAAAGCACTGACGAAGTACGTGTAGAGGTGCCGGGGCACTAATAGCTTCTGCGCGAAGCCTGTCGCAAAGCCTTGTACGCTGCCCTCACTACACAAGGCATTTGCCTGCGTCTAAAATCCTCGGATTCACTCCGAGTAATTAGACGTGCAAAGCCAACATGCGCATTAGCCTTCGTGTCGCTTTATTCAGTGGCCTGCTTGGATGCATCACCGCTCTCCAAGCCATCGCTGCAAACCCCAACCTCTCCCGCAGAGGCGGCATCGACTTGGATGGAAACGGCCGCGGCGCGCTCATCGTGCGCTCGTTGTTAGGCCAAACGCAAGCCGGGCGGCTCGGGAGCGGAAACACCTTTCAGTTTTCATCACTGCCAGACCCGGGGATCAACGCTCGCCTCGTCGGATTCGCGGACTTCGACGGTAACGGTCGAACGGACCTTGCATTCCAAAATCTGGGGCAAGTTGAGTTTGGTGAGGTAACGACCTGGCTCGATTACGACCCAGCCAAGTCGCGCCTGCTGCGCAACGTCAAAAAGGTCTGGGACGTGCAATCAGTTGGCGACCTCGACGGTGATGGGCTTGGCGACTTGGTTTGGCGCTATGTTGTGTCGGAATCTCCCGATACCGGCGTGTCCTACATCTGGTTCGGCAACGGCGCAACCTCAACCACAGGCCCGAACGTGGCGCAGGTACGCAAGCGTGGCGGCGCACCACTTACTTGGACGCTCATTGGTGCGGCCGACATCAATGGCGATGCAGCAGCAGACATGGTCTACATCAGCCCAGATCGCGCGCTGCGCGTGCTGATGGCAACTCCCGCGCGCACCTGCGCCAACTTTGGCGCAGGTACCCTACCCGCAGGCTTCACGCCCCTCAAGTTCGCTGACTACTTGGGTAACGGCCGTGGCGAGATACTGATCTGGAATTCGGCCACCGGGGAAACACGTCTGGTCGCATTGAACGCAACTGGCCTCGTTTTGCCACCTTACACAGGCGCACCAGATGACCAGAACGCGTCGTGCACCGCGACCAGCCAGCCGGTGCCGACGACAACAATCAATCTCCCAAGTGCGCCACGTGGTGCGCAGTTTTACGCATCGAGTGACTATGACGGCGATGGACGCTACGACGTAGTATGGCTAAACCTCGATGGCACGTTGACACTCTGGCTCGCTAGCAACAACGCCTCGTCTCCGTTTGTAGTTGCCAATGCGGGTAGTGCTCCCTCTGGCTACTACGCCGCGTTCGAAAACGGCGGGGTCACAACAGCGAGCGCGTCATTCACGAATCTACCCGGTCGCAACATCAAGCGTTGGCAGATTGATGACGTCACGCCAAGACTTGCTTTCGCAGGTGGGTGGAAATCATTCGATGCCATCTCAGGGGCAAGCGTGGGACTCGTCGGGCCTTTCTGGAATGTGGTGCGCACGGGCACCGCTCAGAGAGAAGGCATCGCGTTGGGGGGCTGGATGTTCAATGGCAGCTTCCAATCATCCAATCCTGACGTCACGCCGGTACCAGCAGCGCTCATCGAGCAGCAGGCAGACGGAACGATGCTCGAGGCAAGCACGCGCCTTCTCGGCAATGCATCAACGAATGGAGCCGGCTCCGTGCTGGTCGCTGATTTCAATGGCGATGGTAGAGACGACGTCGTCTTTCCCGCACACAACGAAAGTCCGTTCTTGTGGAAAGCCAGTACTGCTTGGATGTCGCGCCCAGACGGTAGCTTCCAAAAAATCACACTTCCTGATGCCGTCATGAACCACGATGCAAAAGTCGTGACGCTAGACGGTCGTACCAAGATCGTCGCCAAGTCGTTCGGTGGCAGCGGCAATAACGGCAACGGCCCCGGATTTGTCGTTATCTATGACTGGAATGGCAGCAACTTTAGTCTGGATATGCGCTTGAGAGACTTTGCAGGGGGAATGTCGGTGCTGGCAGGCCCGTTTACCGGAAATTCCGACAACTGGTTCATTTTCGGCGGCGCAGTGGGTGGGATACCAGGTGTCCCATTTGCGTCGACCAACCCAATGCTGAACTTCGCCTACAAGTTCAACGGCAGCCTCACCCTACCTCCGCTTAACCTGCCCACGCCGTATTTCAACGGCAAAGCCAAGTATTCGCAGTTCATCAGCGAATGGGATCCCTACTCCAAATCGCATACCTCACGCCTCTGGGCAAATGACTTGAACCAGGATGGCCTGCTCGACATCATGGCGGGTCAAGAGATTTGGACCTCGGGTCCGCAAGGGCTGCAGAAGTCTGTGTTTCAACTCCTCATCAACCGCGGCAACATGTCGTTCACCGACGAGACCGACAACCTCGCTCCTGAGTACAATCAGGACGCCTACATCAGCTACAACGTGCGATTCGCGGATGTCGATGGCAGCGGAATCGATTCACTATTCATGTCTCCGCCACCCGCATTTTCGCCTGCGCTCGACGCGTCAAAGCAGGGGCAATACGTTTTGGTTAACGACGGAACAGGGAGACTGTATGCCGCAATGCACGACGAGTTCCGCGCGATGCGAACCGCTATCGGTGATTTTCTGAAGACGCGCTATCCGTCAACGGCATTTATCGACTCATCGATTACACCGCAGTTCATCGCTTACAGAAACGGTGCGGGACGCCTTAACTTTCTCGCTTTGATGGCCGTCGATCTGCAAAATGCGTCGAGCCAGTTCATCCGCGGCACATGGGGTTTGGTCAGCGTGGGATTAGAAGTGAATCTAACCACCGACTTTCGGCGTAACCTGACGGTGCCGACGCGTAACGGCAGCAAGCGCATCCGCACGTTCGCCGGCGACGATGTCATTCATCGCGCGTGGGACGACCCTGACTGTGCGATCGATGGTGGCCTCGGTGTCAACACGGTGGTCTATCCCGGGCGCCGTGCCGATTGGACGATCACAAGGGTAGGCGAAACATTTCAAGCCCGCCCGGTCGGCCGTTCTGGCGGGACAGATACACTAACTAGGATTCAGCGCGCAATCTTCGACGACGGCGTGGTCAATCTGACGGCGCTGTAGTCCACTGGCTCAAGCAACATCGCTCCGAGGCAACGGCGACCACGACAATCCAGCCGCCGCTGATTAGGCGGCGGCCCTGATGCGAATCTCTTTGCTCGCTGCATCTGGGTTGCGGAACTTGACCAACAGCTCGTCCCAGCGCTTCTTGGCTTCGACAAAGTGTTCGTGCTTCACATGACCAAACCCACGAATGTGCTCGGGCACTGACGCGAGATCAACCGCGGTCTGGTAATTCGCCTCATTGACGTTGGCGATGATGTCGTTGACGAGCGCCTCATAGTCCGCGATGAGCTGACGTTCCATCTTGCGCTCGGCCGTGTAGCCAAACACATCTAGCGCGGTGCCACGCAAGCCCTTGAACTTTGCGAGCACGCCGAACGCGGCCATCATCCACGGGCCAAACACTTTCTTGCGTGGCTCACCCGTGACCGGGTCGGTCTTCGACATGATCGGTGGGGCCAAGTGAAAGGTAAGTTTGAAGTCGCCTTCAAATTGTTCCGCCACCTTCTGCTTAAACGACGACTCAGCGTAGAGACGCGCAACTTCGTACTCGTCCTTGTATGCCATCACTTTGAATGCATAACGCGCAACGGCTGCAGAGAGCGCGCGCTTGCCCGCAAACTTCGCAGACTCCACTTCCGCGACACGCTTGACCAACGCGGCATAACGCTCTGCGTAAGCAGCATTTTGGTAGCCTGTGAGGAACTCCTTGCGGCGCGCCACCATCTCCTCAACTGACTCCGAGAGCTTGTAGTGCCCGCTCTTAGGTTCAGTTGGGAATGCCGCTTTCGTGACGGCAGCGAGATCAACCGCCGCGCGACGGCCCCACTCAAACGCTTGCTTGTTTTTCTCAACAGCAGCGCCGTTCAGTTCAATCGCGCGCATGATCGAAGCAGCCGATACCGGAATCAAGCCGCGCTGGTAACCGAAGCCCATCACAAACGGGTTCGTGAAAATTGCGTCGCCCATCAGCGCCGTGGTCAGCCCGCTCGCATCAACGAACGCGACTTCCGCCATCGTCTCTTGCAGCGTCGCTTCCAGATCGCCAACGGGAATGTGCAAGTCCGGTTTCTTAGTGAACTCGCCCGTGGTAGACACATCCGCGTTCACCACGCCTCGCGTCAGCGACTTTTGCATCTTCGCAATCGCTTCGTCCGATGTCGAAACGATCATGTCGCAACCGAGCAGTGCGTTAGCTTCACCCGCGGCAATACGTACAGCGTGGATGTGCTCAGGTTGCTGGGCGATGCGTACGTGTGTGTAAACCGAGCCGCCCTTCTGAGCCAAACCGGTCATATCGAGTACGGCGACGCCTTTGTTTTCCAAATGCGCGGCCATGCCGAGCAACGCGCCAATGGTGACCACGCCCGTGCCACCCACACCGGTGACGAGGATGCCCCACGGCTTATCAAGGCTCGGCAACGTCGGCTCAGGGAGCGCCGCAAAGACTTCTTGCACCACGGGCTTCTTCTTGCGAAGTTGTCCGCCCTCAACGGTCACGAACGACGGGCAAAAGCCCTTCACGCACGAGAAATCTTTGTTGCAAGACGATTGGTCGATGCCACGCTTGCGGCCAAACTCAGTTTCGACGGGGACGACCGATAGGCAATTCGACTTCTTGCCACAATCGCCGCAACCTTCGCACACCAAATCGTTGATCACCACACGCTTTTGCGGATCGGGGAAGGTGCCGCGCTTGCGACGACGGCGCTTCTCAGCCGCGCAGGTCTGGTCGTAAACGATGATGGTGCAGCCGGGCAATTCACGCATCTCTCGCTGCACCGCATCCAGCTCGTCGCGCTGATACACCGTCACGTCCGGCGCAAAGTTAGTGCCGGCTGGATACTTCTCTGGTTCGTCCGTCACCACCACAATGCGACCCACGCCCTCGGCATAAACCTGGTGGGTGATCTGCGGAACGTTGAGCGGACCATCGACAGGTTGGCCACCGGTCATCGCCACGGCATCGTTAAACAAAATCTTGTAGGTAATGTTCACCTTGGCTGCAACGGCCGCGCGAATCGCCAGCAAACCTGAGTGAAAGTACGTGCCATCACCCAAGTTAGCGAACACGTGCTTGGTCTCGGTGAACGGCGCAATGCCCGCCCATGGCACGCCCTCGCCGCCCATCTGCGTGAAGGTCATCGTTTCTTCCGGGCGAATCCACGTGGCCATGTAGTGGCAGCCGATGCCCGCAAGCGCTTTGGAGCCCTCCGGCACCTTGGTGCTGGTGTTGTGCGGGCACCCAGAGCAGAAGTACGGAATGCGCGCTACCTTCGAGCGCGGGCGCGCCAACGCAGCCTCTTTGTCCTCGATGAACTTGAGGCGGGCTTCAACGATCTTGGATGTGTAGAACTTCGCAATGCGCCGCGCGATTACGCGGGCGATCATTGCCGGCGTCAATTCACCAGCCGCCGGCAGCAGCCACTCTGCACGCGCCATCTCCCACTCACCGTGTTCGTCGTACTTGCCGATCACGCGGGGGCGCACGTCGTCGCGCCAGTTATAGAGCTGCTCCTTCATCTGATACTCGATGAGCTGGCGCTTCTCTTCGACCACCAAAATCTCATCAAGCCCTTGCGCAAACTCGCGCACGGCCGCTGGCTCCAGCGGCCAAGGCATACCCACCTTCATCACACGGATGCCGATCTCCGCAGCGTGGCGCGCGTCGATGCCAAGGTCTTCCAACGCTTGCATCGTATCGAGATAGCTCTTGCCCGAGGCGATGATGCCGAGCTTGGCGTCTTTGGCGTCAACCGTGATGCGATTGAGCTTGTTGACGCGGCAATACGCGAGCGCCGCGTAAATCTTGTCGTGCTGCAAGCGCAGCTCTTGCTCAAGCGGTACATCCGGCCAGCGGATGTGCACGCCAGAGGCAGGCAGCGCAACGTCCTCTGGCAACACGATCTTCGGTGACTCGATATCGAGGTTGACGGAAGCCGAGGCATCTACCGTATCCGAGATGCACTTCAAGGCCACGTAGCAACCCGAGTAGCGCGACATGGCAAAGCCATGCAGACCCATCTCGATGACATCGCCCACGCTCGTGGGATACAGCACCGGAATCATCGCCGCGTCGAAGATGTGCTCCGATTGATGAGGCAAGGTCGATGACTTACACGCGTGGTCGTCACCGGCCACCAGCAACACGCCGCCATGTTTGGAGGCGCCGGCCGCATTGGCGTGCTTGAACACGTCTACTGAGCGGTCCACGCCTGGCCCTTTGCCGTACCAAATGCCGAATACGCCGTCGTATTTGGCCCCTGCAAACAAACCCACCTGCTGCGAGCCCCAAACCGCGGTTGCGGCGAGTTCCTCATTCACGCCCGGCGTGAAAAAGATATGTTTGTCTTGGAGGAATTTCTTGGCTTTCCAAAGCGCTTGGTCGTAAGCGCCAAGCGGCGAGCCGCGGTAGCCGGAAATGAAGCCTGCAGTATTAAGGCCAGCGGCAAGGTCGCGCTGGCGCTGAATCATCGGTAAGCGCACCAGCGCTTGGGTACCGGTCAGATAAACACGGCCGTGATCGAGGAGGTACTTGTCGTCGAGAGTGACTGGCGCCGGGTCGGGTGCGGGGGCGAGCGCACCCGCAGGTGAAAGAACAGCAGACATCGACGAACTCCTCGGTAACTTGTGGTCTGGGATTTCAATACAGCGTGCGTTTCGCTACGTAGCGCCAACGCTTTAACAGCCTGCCCTTGTCTCTGGCCACGATTGTGTCACAGCCAAATTAGAGCGGGCGAAGTTTACCGGAAAGACGTGCTTGGGAAGTGCCCATGCTCCCGGCCACTACTCTTGGCTGCGCACGATGCTTCGACGAAGCGACAACCCCAGCCTGTCATCCCCGCGAAGGCGGGGATCCAAGTTAATGCGCCATGTAAGGAATCTCAACTGGATCCCCGTCCGGCGCAACCCTCGTGGTTGTGCACCGGGACGACACGCGGGAGTTCGCGCCTAACGCGGGGAAATCAAATCGCCTCAGTACGCGCTTCCAGCCACGCCTTGGCATCGCCCGAGACACGCGGACTCAAACGACGACGCACTTCAGCGTGATAGCGGTTGAGCCACTCAACCTCGTGCGCCAGCATCAGCGATTTGTCGATCAAGCGCGTATCGATCGGACAAAGCGTGAGGGTTTCAAACTGCAAGAAGTCACCGAAGCCCGCATTTGCCAC
>JAJTHU010000343.1 GCA_021300055.1 Nitrosomonadaceae bacterium
GCTTGAGTACTGTCGCCGCTCGGCCAATCCGAATAGTCGGCTGATGCTGCATCTTTATGGTGTCAGCAACGCGGACCAACTACGCATGAGTGACCAAATTTGTACCGCTCTGCAACTCATCAACCACTGGCAGGACATCGCAATCGATTGGCGCAAGAACGACGTCGGTCGCGTCTACCTCCCTGCTGAAGACCTCGCCCACTTTGGTCTCTCGACGGGTGATATCGCGCACTCAAGAGTCTCGGCAAAATGGACTAGCATGATGGCTTTCCAAACCGCTCGGGCAAGACAGATGATGATGCGCGGCGCGCCGCTTTCGCACCAAATGGCAGGTCGGTTTGGCGCGGAGCTTCGGCTCATTGTTGTTGGCGGGTTGGCTATCCTCGATAAAATTGACCGCGTTGCTGGAGACATCTTCAATCATCGACCCGTCGTCAGTCGTTGGGACTGGTTGCGGCTCGCTCCTGGCGCGCTGCTCGGCCTGCAGCCACACATCACAACAACACCCCGCGATGACCCCTGACGAGTATTGCCAACAGAAGGCCGCCGCAAGCGGCTCGAGCTTCTACTACAGCTTTCGTTTTTTGCCCGACGATCGCAGGCGTGCCATTACTGCCCTGTACGCGTTTTGTCGTGAAGTCGATGACGTTGTGGACGAGGTCAGCGACGCCAACGTTGCACGCGCCAAATTGGGGTGGTGGCGCAGCGAAGTGGCCAACCTGTTCGATGGGCACCCTAGCCATCCGGTCACACGCGCACTAGTGCCAGCGGTCGAAAAGTTTGGGATCGACCATGTCAGGCTTTGCGAAATCATCGACGGCATGGAGATGGATCTCGTCAAGAAGCGCTATCGAGACTGGTCTGAGCTGCATTTGTATTGCCACCGCGCAGCGGGTGTGGTTGGGCAACTCTCAGTCGGCATCTTCGGATACTCGAACCCTCGCACCCTTGAATACGCCGAAAAGCTTGGGCTGGCATTTCAACTGACGAATATCATCCGAGACGTAGGTGAAGACGCGAGGCGCGATCGCGTGTACCTTCCAGAGGCCGAGCTTGCCGAGCATGGGTTGAGTGCGCAAGATGTACTCCTCTTGAAGTACTCGCCGAAGTTTGTGTCGCTTATGGAAGCACAGACGGCACGAGCGCAACGCTTGTATGACGAGGCGTTCGCGAGCCTCGCCGCGGAAGATCGCCGCGCGCAACGTCCGGGGCTCATCATGGCAGCGATCTACCGCACATTGCTGCACGAAATCGCCCGAGATCGGTTCCAGGTGTTGAATCAGCGGACATCGCTAACACCGATCCGCAAGCTTTGGTTGGCTTGGATCACTTGGGTCCGTAACTAAATGACCAACCGCGACGAAGCAACGCGCACTGTCGCGATTATCGGCGGCGGTTATGCCGGCTGCGCGGCCGCAGTTCGCGTCGCCGAACTGGGGGGACAGCCTTGGTTGTTTGAGGCGGCGCGCGTCCTCGGTGGGCGCGCACGTCGAATCGATTACCAAGGGCAGGTGTTGGATAATGGCCAACACATTCTGTCGGGCGCTTACACCGAACTGCTGCGCCTCATGGATGTCGTGGGTGTTGGTACGCGCGGTTACGTACGTGTGCCGTTAACACTCGCCATTCGCCCGAACTTTCGTATGCGCGCGCCCCTCCTGCCTGCCCCGCTGCACATGGCCTTGGCGCTGATGGGCGCCCAGGGCCTCAGTTGGCGAGAGCGTTGGGCGGCTGTGCGCATGATGCGCACGCTGCAGGCTGGCGCGTTCAGCGTGGACGTGGCAGCGACGGTCGCGCAATTGCTTACGCAGCACCGCCAACCCGCGGCACTTATTGACTATCTCTGGCGCCCGCTCACCATATCTGCGCTGAATACCCCCATTGAGACGGCCTCGGCACAAGTCTTTGTGAATGTGCTGCGCGACGCTCTAGGTGGGGCGCGGGAGGCGAGCGACTTGCTCATACCCTCGGTTGACTTGTCCAGTCTCCTTCCCGATGCGGCCGCACATTGGATCGGCAGCCGGGGTGGACAGGTTCACCTCGGGCAACGCATCAATGGTGTTACGCGCGACGACGGTTCGGGTGCATTGCTGGTGGAGACGGATGTGGGCACCCGTGCGTTCGATGCCGTCATCATCGCAGTCGGCCCGCATCAGCGGGCTGCCGTCCCGATCAACGGTCAATCAGCCGCCGCGACAGATGCCTACGAGCCGATCACCACAATCTACTTTGCGTTTCCATCGGCTGTGCGTTTGGCTGATGCCATGTTTGGACAGACCACCGGACATGCTCAGTGGTTCTTTGATCGAGCCGCTTGGGCAGGACACCCCCCCAATGACGAAGATCTGCGCATCGTGTCGGCTGTGATCTCGGCCTCCGGCGCGCACGAGTCCTTTAGTCAAGAAAAGTTGGCGCAGGCAGTGGAAGACGAATTGCGCTCCCACGTGCCTGATCTGCCGCCACCAAAATGGGCGAAGGTAATTAAGGAGAAATTTGCCACCTTCGCCTGCACGCCCTCGGCGCTTCGCCCGCAGATGGCGACACACGTAGAAGGCGTGTTCTTGGCCGGCGACGATGTGCTGCCGCCTGATCCGAAGGACACTTGGCGGGGCAGATACCCGGGCACGCTTGAAAGTGCCGTCCGGAGCGGGGTCGCAGCCGCCAACGCTGCGATGCATGACACCAAAGCCTCAAGCCCGATTCAATCTGGAACTGCAACATGACATTCCCCGCCGCCGAGTCCTTAGTCCCCTCTGTGCCCGCCCTTGACGTCACGGCGAAGCCCCTCGACCAACAGGTTGTGCTCGTCACTGGCGCCACCGGATCGCTGGGTCGTGAGTCGGCGCTGGCCTGCGCGCGCGCAGGTGCAACAGTGATTTTGCACGGCCGTCGGCAATCTTTGCTCGATGCGCTTTACGACGAAATTGTGACCGCGGGGTTGCCGGAACCAGCGCAACTCAGACTCGATCTTTCTGAGGCGCGCGAGGCTCAATTCAAAGAGGTCGCCGAGACCATCCACGCGTCGTTCAAGCGACTAGACGCCATCGTTCATGCAGCGAATCACTGCAAGCAGCTCATGCCAATGACGCTTCAAGATACTGCGATGTGGGAGCCCTACCTACGCGTCAACACCATCGCCCCCATCGGCATTACGCGCGCCTGCTGGCCAATGCTAAAGCGCACCCCAAGAGCGCGGGTGATCTGGGTTTCGGAATCCCACGCTACCCTCCCCAAGGCGTACTGGGGCGCGTACTCGACAAGCAAGGCGGCCCTCCATCATGCGGTGGCAACTTGGCAAGACGAACTGACGCCGCAGGACAAGATTTTATTGGGCGTCTACATACCGGGCCCATTCGCGGGCAACTCCCGCGCGGTCACACACCCGGGGGAGTTGGCCAGTTCGCTACCCTCGGCCGCGGACGCGGCGAGCGACGTACTGCGGCTTTTGCTGATCGAGGAAACCGCGGCGCAAGCCCTCATTTATCGGCGGTCACACAGCGCTTAAGTAGAGCGGGTGACACAATTCGCCCCGATACTTGAAAGAAGCTCAGCATGTGCATGAATTTCTTCAAGAATTCGGTAAACTAGGATCGACCACTACAAGGCGGGAAGCAACGCGCGAGCTATCCGAAAATGCGCGTCGGTTACTTGCCGACCCGATTCGACTGCAGAGACAAGCGGCGATCGCCCTGAGCGCATCCACATCAATGATGTTAGGCCCTGATACCCTTTTCCGATATTCGGTAAGTGCAACGGTCGCCACGACCACGCGGGGCGAGGACTAATCGCATGGATCAGAGCAATCGCACCTTCATCGGTAGCGTGGTCTTCGTCGACATCGTTGGCTACTCGAAGAAATCTGTCTCGGAGCAGATCCTGATGAAGGATCGCTTCACAGCGCTGCTTTCTGAATCGCTCAAGGATGTGCCTGGCGATCAGCGGATCGTCCTCGATACTGGCGATGGCGCGGCGTTGAGCTTCATCGGCGACCCTGAAGACGCGCTCTTTGTGGGCATGAATCTTCGCGATATGCTACGTCGCGCGTCTCCCGACACACCTGAGCCCGACGACGAATCCACTTCAAGCAGTACTGATTTGTTCCTGCGTATCGGCATTAATCTGGGCCCGATCAAACTTGTCCGCGACATCAACGGCCAGCCAAATATCGTCGGCGACGGCATCAATGTCGCGCAGCGAATCATGAGCTTTGCGCGGCCCGGACAAGTGGTCGTGTCGCGATCCTTCTACGATGTTGTCTCGGTGATTTCGGACGAGTACGCACAGCTATTCAAGTACGAGGGCTCGCGAACCGACAAGCACGTCCGCGAGCACGAGATCTACATCGTTGGTGATTCAGCCGCGGCATTCGATATGGCGCGCTCGGGAATGGCCGACCGCGCCGCCGCAACCAATCCGCGCAACAAAAAGCCCGATGGGGTTGCGACTGTTGAAAGCAAGCCTCCGCGCGTCAAGCCGCCGCGTTCAGACAAGCCAGCCGATCAGGATGCGAGCGGCACGCCTTCCCTCCAAGCGCTTCTGCAAGACCGCAAGAAACTGTCCATCGCCGGTGGTGCACTCGCGGTCGTCGTGCTTGTTCTCGCCGTGCTCGTTGCCACCAAGAAATCTGATCCGCCGAAAGCAACCGATGTGGCAAGCGCCTCGCCAGCTAACGCAGCGGCCACGCCCAGCGTCGCTAGCCCGCCTAAAGGCGAGCCCGGCAAGGACGATGCAAAGGTAGATGCAAAGGATGCGGCGCCGACTCCTGGTGGCGATGGAGCGAAACCCGCCTCTCCTAACCTAAGCACCGCGGCACTACCCGCAAGCGCAACGAACCCTACAACTGCGCAAAAATCTGACGCTGCAAAGCCCGAAGACCGCAAGATTGCCAAGCCAGACGCGCCGAAGGCTGATGCGGGCAAAACGGAAGCCATCAAAGATGCGCCGAAGCCGGCGCCAGTGGTTCAGGGTACGGTTAACTTTGCCGTCCAGCCTTGGGGAGAGGTTTTCGTCAATGGGCGTTCCATCGGTGTTTCGCCGCCGTTGAAGCAACATCGTTTGGCGCCCGGGAAATACAAGATTGAAGTGCGCAATTCAACCTTCACGCCGCTCGTTACCACGGTGGATGTGAAGGCCAAGGAAGACGTAAACATTCGGCACCAGTTCAAATAGTTAATGAACCACCCGGAGGCAGCGACGTTGCGCTGGTGGAGGAAAGCGATCATGTTCAACCAATATCGTTGGAAAGATGAGTCCACGTCAGGCGCCGAAGCGCGTCGCGTGTCACTTGTAGCGACGCTGTGCTTGGCCATTCTTTTGGGCGGCTGCGCCGTCGCGCCGACGACCACCGGTCCTTCTCCCGATGAACTGGCCCGCCAGCAGCGCTTAGAAAGAGCGAACAGCAATCTTGGCCAAGGTCTCAAGCAGTACGAGTTGGGCAGCTACGATGACGCGATGAAGAGCTTCTTGCTTGCCCTTGATTCCGGACTGCTCGCGGTGCCACAGCAAACGAATGCGCGAAAGCATATGGCGTTCATCCATTGCGTTTCGAGCCGGGAATCCAATTGCAAAGAAGAATTCGAGAAGGCTTTCGCGGTGGACTCGCGCTTTGATCTCACCCCTGCCGAAGCGGGTCACCCAATCTGGGGCCCCGTTTTCCGAACCGTGAAGGCTGAAATTGATGGCCGTCGTTTTGGCCGCACTCCCGCGCCGCCGGCCCCGAAAGTGCTGAGCGCTGCGGAGCGCATGATGAACGAAGCGGCCGTTGCTTACGACAAGGCAGATTACAACGGTGCCATCAGGATTTACGGCGACGCGCTCAAGGAAACCATGCCACTGGACGAGCAAATCAAGGCACACAAGTTCATCGCGTTTTCTTACTGCCTAACCGCGAGGCAAGTGCTGTGCCGCCAAGAGTTCGAGCGCCTACTGCAGAAGAAGTCAGATTTTGATCTCGCCCCTGCTGAAGCTGGGCACCCATCATGGGGACCATCTTTCCGCCAGGCAAAGGCGCGTCAACGTCCCGCTGGTTCGCCCGCAGTCCCAGCAGCGTCGCCTCCTGCGAAGAGGTAACTGACTTTGATCGCTGCATCACATCGACTCGGGCACTATTGAACATGATTGAAACGCTCGGGCGCTACAAGATCCTCTCCGTTATCGGACAAGGAGCGATGGGAGTCGTGTACAAGGCTGTCGACCCTGTGATCGACCGCGAAGTCGCCATCAAGACCATTAACCTCTCGTTGAACAACGACGAGATCGCCGAGTATGAAGTGCGCTTCCAGCAAGAGATCAAGGCCGCTGGGCGACTCAACCACCCCAACATCGTCACCATATTTGACGTTGGCAAGAACGAGACCGTCGCGTATATGGCGATGGAGTTGCTCGATGGCAAGGAACTCAAAGACATCTTGATGGAGGGCGGTCGCCCTTCCGTGCTCGACACCGTTGATTGGCTGGGTCAAATCGCCGGCGGCTTGGCTGCGGCGCACGATCAGCACATCATCCATCGCGACGTCAAGCCCTCCAACATCATGATTGTTCGCGGTGGCTACGCTAAGATCACCGACTTCGGCATTGCGCGCATGAATGCGTCGGCGGTCAAGACCATGACGGGCTTGATCCTGGGGTCGCCTCGATATATGTCGCCGGAGCAAGTTATCGGCAAATCACTCGACAGTCGCACCGACATCTTTTCGCTAGGGGTAGTGCTTTACGAAGCACTGACTTCGTCCCCTCCCTTTGATGGCGACAACGTGAACGCAATCATGTACGCGACCGTTAATCATCGTCAGGTCCCGCCATCGTCGCTTAACTCAGATGTTCCCCCCATGCTTGACCTGATCGTCGCCAAAGCGTTGGCGAAGTCGGTCGATGAGCGATACCAGTCGATGCGCGACATGGTGCAGGATCTCGCCGAAGTGAAGCGACTTCTGCAGGCTGCTGCACCGGCCGGGAAAGTCATTGCCACAAAGTCGCCGCCGCCTTCGAAGCCGGCCGCCCTAGACGCGCTGGGGGTTGGCGTCGGACGCTACAAGAAGGAAGACGACGAGCCTGCGGTCGCGCCACTCGCGCTCGCGAAGAAATTCGACTCGTTTGACGCCACCTTGAAGCTTGCGGCGATGACCCAGCAAACACCCGAGTTTGAGAGCTACATCTCCGAGACGAAAAAAATGCGCGCCTACACTGGCGATACGAGCGGCCTCGACCAACGCGCCGCCTCGGTGAAGGCGGCTCTTTCTCCGAATGCGTCCGTCGAATCTGCCACCGTACCGATGGCGCAGCTAGAAGAGATGGAACTCGCGGCGATGGCCTACGCCGCTAAGCAGGCCGCGAAAAATGGCACCGACCTCGATTTGACCGAACCAAACCCGCCGCTTGAGGCCCCCGGCTTGCCGATTGGCTTGATCGTCGTTGTAGCGGGATTGGCGCTTGCGGCCGTCGTGCTGCTCGTTGCCCTGTTTGCGTAGTCCTGCGGTTCGGCTTTGATTAACCCTGCGCGCACCGCATCGATCCTGACATACGCGGGCGCGATTCCGTTTGTCGTGTGCGCCACGGTGCTTGTGTTTGCGAGGCCACTAGGCCTAATCGAATACAGGCCTTTCGCGCTTCAGGCTCTCACTACCTACGCGGCCATTATCGTGTCGTTTCTGGGCGGTATTCAGTGGGGCATTGGTGTCGCAACCGAGTCTGAGCAGCCGCAAACTGCAAACTCTTTGTTTTTGCTGTCTGTGGTGCCGAGTTTGCTCGCGTGGGCGTTGCTGTTCCTGCCCTCCAATACGAGCAAGGTAATTGTTGCGCTTTTCCTCGTTGGACTCGTGTGGATCGTCGACGCGCTGCTACACCTTCAGCAGGTCATTCCCGCGTGGTTCTTTCGGTTGCGATGCGTCATATCGGCCGTCGTGATGATTTCACTTACCGTTGCAATGCTGGCGGCGTAGAGCAAATGCCGCAGAGGCGAGACGGCACCGAGGTGCCGTCCCCCTCGCCCAACCAAGCATTCAAGCCGTGACTTTGACGCTGAGGGTTGGAAGTCCCGCAATCTTGCCTTCCATGAGGTCGCCTACAACCACCGGGCCGACATTCTCCGGCGTACCTGAATAAATCAAGTCACCCGCAAAAAGCTCGTTGGCCATTGACAGTTGCGCAATTTGTTCGGCCACCGACCAAATCATTTGGCTGAGGTCAGCGTTTTGTTTGACTGTGCCGTTGACCGCAAGCGAGATGCTTCCCTTCGTGAAGTGTCCCACCATCGAGACGGGGTGGATAGGGCCAATCGGCGCCGACCGATCAAAGCTCTTGCCGATCTCCCAAGGTTTCTTCTGGTCGCCCATCGCGCGCTGCAGGTCTCGTCGCGTCATGTCGAGGCCGACGGCGTAGCCGAACACACAGTCGAGCGCGCGCTCTGCCGGAATATTCTTGCCGCCGCTTTTTAACGCCGCGACCAATTCAATTTCATAGTGATAGTTTTTTGTCAGCGACGGATACGGGTGATTCGCCGTCGAGCCCGGCGCAACGTACTGAATCGCATCGGTAGGCTTCTGAAAGAAAAACGGTGGCTCGCGCGTTGGGTCGCTCCCCATTTCACGCGCATGTGCGGCGTAGTTACGCCCAACGCAGTAGATTCGCCGTACTGGGAACTGCTGGCTGCTGCCAACAATCGGAATCACCATCTGCGCGACGCTAAATGGCTGGGTTGGCGTAACACCAGCCGCCGCACCGCCATCCGAGGCGCAACCACTCATGGCGGCACCCGCCAACACGGCGCCCCCCGAAATGACCTTCCTTCTCATATTGTTGATTCCAAGCTCTGACGCGGCATCGCCATCGTGATTTGTCGCTGTTCCCATGTCATCCTCCCTGCGCTTGTTCTTATAGAAGTACTCACGACAAATTCTGCTCGGATGGTAACGAGTTGCATTGACTTGCGGCAGGACACTAGCCGCCAACGCGGCGCTTGCTGAGTCGGCGCACCACATCTGCAAGTGACTCAACGATCGTCTCCTTGAATATCAACTCCTCAACGCCTAGCGCCTTGGCTCCATTGACGAGACGATCATCGACAAAGCCGGACAGAATCGCCACCGGCAAGTCAGGCCGAATGGTTCTGGCCTCGCGCACCAATTCCAACCCTGACATCCCCGGCATGTTGTAGTCAGTGAGCAGCATCAGGTACTGCCGCAAGTTGGCACCAAGCTCCGCTAGCGCCTTGCGCTGGTCGGTAAAGCCAACCACCGCATAGCCTTCCATCTCCAACATCGCAGTTACCAAGCCGACTTGCATCGGGTCATCGTCGACATAAAGCACCTTACCGACCACCACAGCAGAGCGCGGCCCACTTGTGATGTTGGCTGGACTCCCGGTTGGTGACACATCAACCGCTTCGTGGTCCGATGGGTCGGCAGGCAAATAAACGATGAAGCGCGTCCCTACCCCCAACTCGCTCTCGACAGTGATGACGCCCTGATGTGCGGCGACGATGCCATGCACCACCGAGAGACCTAGGCCTGTCCCTTGATCAACTGCCTTGGTAGTGAAGAACGGCTCAAACAGGCGCGGGATGGTTTCGGCGTCTATTCCAGGGCCGTTATCAGACACAGAGAGGCGCACAACACGGTTGTGAACGCGCAGAAAATCGCGCAGTTGCGTATCAGTAAGCTGGGTTGTGGCATCAGGAATATGCGTATCGATGAACACTTCCACCGCGCCTCTGCCATGACCGATGGCTTGAACGGCGTTTGTCACCAGATTCACCACGACCTGCTGCAACTGGGTCGGATCACCGATTACCCACGGGTCCGGACGAACCGAACGCACCGACAGTGCAACCTCGGGCGGCAGGTTACCCCGCATGAGTGTTTCCGTCTCGCGCACGACGTGCGCAAGGTTGACGGAAACCGATTGGGTGGCCTGACGGCGGCTGAACGACAGTATTTGCCGGAC
>JAJTHU010000134.1 GCA_021300055.1 Nitrosomonadaceae bacterium
CGGCGAAAATCTTGGCTTGGGGGTCTTTGGTGTACTCATCGTGGCTCCAGTTTCTCAAATTAAGGAGCCTCCTCAAAACCCGGGGCGATTCAGACTGCGGCGTATTCGCTGCTGCGATTTGCTTCATCCAAAGCCCTAACTATGTCCATAGGGAGAACGGTATCACCTGTTTATCGGCAGGTCAATATTCGCACCTTGCGTAACCATGCCCGATAACTCACACGTAGCAGCTTTTTGATCTTCGCGTTTGTCGGACTACTCGGATTTAACTTCCTCACCGCATCGGTGTCGGCAAAAGTAGTGAACATCACAACCAACATCGCGGCCACGGCGTGGTTTGCGTGGAGCGGCAACATCCTCTACAAACTCGCGATCCCGATGGCGATCGCGAATATCGCTGGCGCGTGGGTAGGGTCGCATCTTGCGCTTACGCGCGGCAGCGCGTTTCTGCGCGTGTTTTTCTTGTGCGTGATCGTCGCGCTGATAGGACGATTTGCGTGGGATGTCTTCGCGCGCTAATCGCGCTGCCCGCGACGCTCCATGGCGACGCGTGAGGTGCTGAAGCCCAGCTTTTCATAGAACGCCCCGACACTCTCGTTTCCAGCGCGCAATACCCAGGTCATTTCCTTGTTCTCGCCAATCGCTGCTCTTACAAGAGCCGAACCGACACCTTTACCGCGATGCGCCTCAGCGACGACCAGCATTGAAATGTAGCCGTTGAAAATTCCGTCCGTAAGGCCGCGCAAGAACCCGATCACGTTGCCGTCCTCAATCGCCACCAGCGCTAACTGTGATCGCTGCACGAGTGCCGATAAAGTCGCCGGATCAGAAACGCGCTTGCTCCAATAAGCCAATCGCAGCAGCTCACTAGCTGCCTCTATCTCCTGCGATGACTCAATTGGGCGTATCAGCATAGCGTTGCATTCGACTTAAGATGTGGAAGCTCACCGATAGGCCGGATTCTGTTACGGCGCTGAGCGAACCCAACGCTATGACAGTCATTCCTCTCGAACGCACGTTACCGTACGCCTCTAGCACCCTACCCGCAGGCTCCGCGAGCCGCATCAACGCCTGCCTATTTGGGTTTGCTCCGAGTAGAGATTGCCCGTTTCACCCGCTCGCGTGATGCTGCGAGCGACTCGTCTCTGTTGCTCTAATCCTCACCTCACGGTGGATGGGAGTTACCCACTACCCTGCTCTGTGGAGTCCGGACCTTCCTCTACACATCAAGTGTGCAGCGACTGTCTGGTGAGCTTCCGCCAAGATTATCCCACGCGCACCTAACTCGCCGGCCCTATTTCTCTTGTGTAGCCCGCGCGGAAGTAGCCGGTGTTGTCGTAGAACGCGGCATCTTCATTACGCGCATCCCAGCCTGGAATGCCCAGCAATGGCAGCGGCGCGAGATTCCGCGAAGCGGAAAGATTGTGTTTCTCCGATAGCCAGTGCGCCGCCGTGCCATCGATGTCTGCATGCGTGGGCACATTCAGCAGCATGGCTTTACCCGTTAGACCGATGAAGGGATTGAGCGCCTTTTCCATCAAGCCGTGGCCCACCGACACAAAGCGCATGCTCGCGATGACCTCTGCGCGCCGCTCGACAAAAAGCTGCTTCCATTGAAAGGCTCGAATGAGGTCGAGCAGCGATTGATCTTCACTCATCACGACCACGCCGCTTTCATCAAACATGGTGAGCGCATCACGCTCGCGCGAGCGCGACTTCGCCTCATGATCACCTCCAGCTTGCAGCAATGCTGCATGCGAGGCACTGATGGTCGACTTGGTGCGCGGTAGCGTCAGCCACTGCAAAGCATTGAACAGATCGTGAAAGTTATCGCGCGTGGGGATTTCGCCCGATTCGGCAATGCGCGTTTCGTAAGCCATCGCCGAGCGCTCGCTGGCCGAAGTCACAAACCGCAGCGGCATGCCGCGCGCGTTGCGAATGCCGCGCTCCTCAGCAATAGCAGTCAGCTCACTGCGCGTTGGCCAGCGATCGCGCGGGAGCGCAGCGAGTGTATCGCGGAGCAGATCGAAGAAGGGTGTGGCGAGCGCCAATTGTGCGCCCCGCCACCCGTCATCCAAACTCAAACCATCTTCCACGCCAGCGCTTCACCTGCGTGCAACGGCACCAAGCCAGACTCCGTGAACGGCAGCTCATCGGGGATCGTCCACGTCTCGCGCTTGAGTGTGACCTGCGATTGGTTACGCGGTAGCCCGTAGAAATCCGCGCCGAAGAAGCTAGCAAAGCCTTCAAGTTGGTCGAGCTTGCCGACACTTTCAAAAGCGGTCGCGTAGAGCTCAAGCGCGTGCAGCGCGGAGAAACACCCCGCCGCGCCACAGCAGGTTTCTTTGCTGTTCTTGGTGTGTGGTGCGCTGTCCGTGCCCAAGAAAAACTTGGGGCTTCCGGAAGTTGCTGCATCGAGCAGCGCTTTGCGATCTTCCTCGCGCTTCAAGATGGGGAGGCAATAGTAGTGTGGGCGAATGCCACCCTTAAAAATCGCGTTGCGATTGTGAAGCAAATGCTGGGGGGTGATGGTGCAACCGACACGCGCGTGCGCTTCGCGCACAAACTCGACCGATGCACGCGTCGTGGCGTGCTCGACGACAACGCGCAAATTCGGGAAGCGTTTCACCAGCGGCGCGAGGTGGCGGTCGATAAAGACCTTCTCGCGATCAAACACATCAACATCGTCGCCTGTCACTTCGCCGTGAAGCAGGAGCGGCAGATCCTGCGCTTGCATCATGTCGAACACCGCATCACATTTTCGGATGTCGGTTACGCCGGAATCGGAGTTGGTCGTGGCACCGGCGGGGTAATACTTCACGGCGTGCACGAAGCCGCTGGCCTTTGCTTTGACGATCTCTTCGGGCGACGTGTTGTCGGTGAGGTAGAGCGTCATCAACGGCTCGAAGCGATCTGTGCTCGGCACCGCATCGAGAATGCGCTGCCGATACGCCGCCGCTTCGGCAACCGTGCGCACGGGCGGCTTGAGGTTAGGCATGATGATCGCGCGCGCGAATTGTCGGCTGGTGTACGGCAGCACTGCCTTGAGCGCCGCGCCATCACGCACGTGCAAGTGCCAATCGTCGGGACGGGTGATGGTGAGTTCGGTCGGCTTTGAGGACATATTCATGCTCACATTATAGGATTGCCAACGTTCATGACTTGCTGCTACGAAGCGTCATCAAGCGCGCCACCCACCACCCCACCACCCTTCAGGCGCAGGGCATGTGAATAGACTTCATTCTTCTTGAGCCCGGTAATCGCCACCGCCAGTTGCACGGCTTGCTTTAGCGGCAGCTCAGCTAGCAAAGGAGTGAGCGTGCGGGTGAGTTGCTCATTCGCGGACGCACTCTCGTCTTGCTCATTCGGCGAGGATTTGGCCAGCACCAGCACGAGCTCACCGCGTTGCTGGTTCGGGTCCGAGGTTAACCATGCGACGGCATCCCCAAGTGCAAGGCGCTGGATGGTTTCAAACTTTTTGGTGAGCTCGCGGCAGATCACGATCTCTTGGGCTTCGCCGAGCACGTCCGCCATATCGCTGATGGACTCGACGATGCGATGCGGCGATTCGTAAAACACGACGGGGTAGCGCTGGCACCACTGTCGCGCCTCTTCAAGCGCACGACGGCGGTCGCCTGTTTTCGTCGGTAAGAAGCCGTGGAACAAAAACCCGCCCTGACCTTCACCACTTGCCGACACGGCCGCAATCACGGCGGAAACGCCGGCAACCGGCACCACGCGATACCCTGCGCGGGACACGGCGGCAACGACGATTGCGCCGGGGTCGCTAATGCCGGGCGTGCCTGCATCGGAGACCAGCGCCACGGACTGCCCCTCAGATAGCAGCTTGACGATGCCGTCAGCGGCGTGCCGCTCATTGTGGTCGTGCACGGCGATCAAGCGCGCGCTAATCCCATAGCTTTGCAACAGACCCAAGGTATTGCGGGTGTCCTCGGCCGCCACCACATCGACCTGTGCGAGCAGCTCAAGTGCGCGCGTCGTGATGTCACCACGATTCCCGATGGGAGTGGCCACCACATATAATGCGACTTCGAGTTTTTCTTCCATGATGGTGCGCGATGAGACGGGCACTGCGACATACGCAAAGCGTTGGCTCTGCACCCAGGATGACTGGCGCGAATGCACTGGCTTGCATCGTGTTCGGCGCACTGAGTTATCTTGCCCCTGCAGTATCGCAAGAAAAGCCCAGCACCAGCACGCCGCCGCGCGCGCTTTCCACACCGGCTGCCACACCGGCATCTGCACCGGCTGCTGTGCCAGCGGCGCCCGCTGCGCCTGCTGCCGCCGCAGCACCCACACTGGCTACACCTTCGCCATCGGCCAACACGACAGTTGCGCCGGCGCCATCCGCCGCTGAAGAGCGTGCCAACGCGCCGAAGCAAATCGCGCTGGTGTTGCCGCTCTCTTCAAAAGCGCTTGGCAAAGCCAGCGAAGCCGTTCGCGCCGGGTTTCTTGCGGCCGCCGAAGCGAGCAGCAAATCAAAATTTGCGCCGCGCATTTACCTTGCCGAGGACGAAGGCGCATCGTTGGCGCAGCAGTACCGCAAAGCTCTTAAAGATGATGCGGTTGCAATCGTCGGCGGCCTGACCCGCGACGGCGCAAGCGTCGTGGCGCGCGAGGCGGGGTATCTGCCCACCTTAGCGCTGAACCAGCCAACCGAAAACACCAATCTCGACGCCAATAATTTCTTCTACGTCACGCTGTCGTTCGATAGCGATGCACGCTTGATCGCGCGCGCGGCGTTTACGGCTGGGTTACGGAGCATCGCGATTGTTTCCGCTGCGTCGCCGCTGGCACGCCGAATTCAAGATGTGTTCGAGAAAGAGTGGACGCGATTCGGCGGCACCGTCGCCGCGAAGGTGCAGACCACTGGTGTGCTCGTAGACGGGCCCAAACTGCGCGCGGCGATGGAAAAGCCAGATGCAGCAAAGGCAGAGGCCGTGTTTCTAGCTGCCGAACGCAACATCGCCCGAGCCTCGCGCCCATTTTTGCCGCAAGGTCTGCCGGTGTACGTGACCGCGCAATCGATCGACCCACGTGCCGAAGCTGTGGAGAACCTCGATTTGGACATGGTGCGCTACGTCGAGATGCCGTGGTTTGTCGAACGCGATCATGCAGCGGTCATGACGTATCCGCGACCCGTCGACGACATGCCCAGCGAGTACGAGCGGCTGTACGCGCTCGGCATCGACGCATGGCGCATCGCCTATGCGCTCCTTGACGCCAAGGCTGCTGCCAGTGCCGACCCGCGCGCGGAGGCACGCGCCGAAACGCGCGGTGATATACGCGGTGAGGTGCGCACCGACCCTCGCAGCGCATCCCGAGGCCGCCC
>JAJTHU010000116.1 GCA_021300055.1 Nitrosomonadaceae bacterium
TTAATGATGTGAAACACACCGGCGACCACGGCGAGCTTGGTATCGAGCCCGAAGAGTAAGGTGATCAGGCCGAGGTGCGAGATCGTCGAATAGGCGAGCAGACCCTTGAGGTCGTGCTGGAAGATGGCGACCACAGCGCCGAGCAACAGCGTGGTGAGACCGGCTGTCGACACAATCCAGAACCAGAGATCGTTATCTCCCAGGGCCGGATACATACGGGCAAGTAAAAACACGCCGGCTTTAACCATCGTGGCGGAGTGCAAGTAAGCCGACACCGGCGTCGGTGCCGCCATGGCGCGTGGCAGCCAAAAATGAAATGGAAACTGCGCGCTCTTGGTGAATGCGCCCAACAACACTAACAGCAGTATCGGCGTGAACAACGGGTGTTGCTGCAATTGGGCTTTGGCGGCGAATACGGCGTCGAGCTCGAAGCTACCGACCACCCGACCGATCAACACGACACCAGCCAGCAGCGCCAACCCGCCCATGCCGGTCACAGCGAGCGCCATGCGCGCACCTTGGCGCGCATCCTCTCGATGACGCCAGTAGCCGATCAGCAGGAATGAAGCGAGGCTGGTGAGCTCCCAGAAAACAACCAAGAGCAGCAAGTTGCTCGACGTCACCACGCCGAGCATCGCGCCCATAAAGAACATCAGAAATGCAAAAAAGCGCGCTGGTGGATCTTTCTCGGAAAGGTAGTAGGCGCCGTACAGCACCACTAACGCACCGATGCCGAGAACCAACAAGGCAAACAAAAACGCTAAGCCATCGAGCCGCAGCGAAAAACTCACGCCGAGGGAAGGGAGCCACGTCACCGAGAAGCGCGCTACCTCGCCCGCAAACGCGGCCGGGGCGAGCTTTGCCAGCAACGCGCAAGCGGCGAGTGTAAAGCCGCCGGCGATCCAACCAGCCAGCTTGCGCTGCGCGTTATCCACGCAGAGCAATACCAGCGCGCCCACAAAAGGCAGCGCGAGCATTAGCCACAGCGTTGTTGAATCACCGGTGTTCATGGAATCTTATTGTTCTCTCTATGTTTGTTCCCTGCATCGAGCCCCCGCGATGCGCGTCAGCTTTGCGGCGACGGCGCTCGTCGCATGAACGAGGCAATCAATGTCACAACCGTGATCGGCACGACAAACCACAACATCGCCGTGCTGAAGTATGGCAGCGCGTCGTGCTGCTGCGACATTAGGATCAGATAAGCCGTGTACGCCGCGTAGTAGCCAACGAAGACCGCGCCCTCCCAGAGCGCGATTTCGCGCCCGGTGAAAAACACAGGCAAGCAAGCGACCGCAACGGCGAGCATGACCCACATGTCGAACGTGAGAATCGACGGCGCCACCACAAGGCTCGTCGGCGCGACGATGCCGGTGAGGCCGAGCACACCAAGAATATTGAATGTATTGCTCCCAATCACGTTGCCTACCGCGATGTCGCGCTGACCACGGATGGTCGCCATGATCGAGGTCGCCACTTCGGGCATCGAGGTACCTGCCGCAACGATCGTGAGGCCGATAACAAGCTCGGATACACCCATCGATTTGGCGAACTGGATAGCAGCATCCACCAACCAATTGGAGCCTTGGACGAGCAGCAGCAGCCCAACAATGATCAGCGCGACCTGTACGGACCAGTGACGATCCCACGTACTCGACATGTCCAGCTCTGCGGCTTGGTCTGAGCCCCCCGCGGCTGCGGCCGCCTTGGTCTCTTTGCGCGACTGCACCACGAGAAACACGGTGTAGGCAACCAGCAACCCAAACATCACGAGCGCCTCGGCACGGCCCACGTTTCCATTCCACATCATGGCGATCAGCAACAGCGTTGCAGCGATCATGATGGGCACTTCCTGACGGATGATTTGTCGGCTGATCACTAGTGGCGCGACCAAAGCACAAGCACCCAGGATGAACCACACATTGAAGATATTCGAACCAACAACGTTACCGATGGCGATGTCCACTTTTCCGTTCATGGCCGATTGCACCGACACTGCCATCTCAGGCGACGACGTTCCAAACGCAACAACCGTCAGCCCCACCACAAGAGGGGAGACACCAAACGAAATCGCGAGCTTGCCCGCACCACGCACCAGCGCCTCAGCACCGGCAATAAGCAGTACCAAGCCACCCAAAAACATCAGTAACGTCAACATGTGCTGACACCTTTATGAAAAACGCCTCGGCAATGAGCTTGCGAGCGCGCGAAACTTACTGCCCCACCGCCAACATCGACAATAAGGCGACAAAGAGGTTTCAGACATTCTCCCCCGGTTGCGGTTCCATCATTATCCGCATCGCTGCAATTGCTGGATGTTAAAGCTGCTGATAAGCGCGCTTAACGGGATCCGTGCCGTGGATTTTTTCGAGGCGACGCACAATAAAGTGCCCACGCGCCGTGTTTTGGAAGTGCTCGATGAACAATGTGTTGATGAGCGCGCCAGAGGCCGCCCCGATGATCGGGATAGCCTGCGCTGCCGCCTTCTCTGACACCACAATCCCAAAGCGCGCCGAGATCAGCGACACCAAACGCACCAGCGCCGGCGCTCCCGCTTTGCTCATGCCTTTTTCGGCCAAGTACTTAGCCGCTTCAGATACTGCGCTCGCCATCGCCACGCGCGCCGCAAAGTAGCCAGACTCGGCGGCATTGTCAGACTCGCTGCGACCACCCAGGGCAAACACAGTCAAACAAGCGAGACGCGTGTCGATGTGCTGGACGTTCTCACCCTCGCTCTTGGCGATGTCGGCAATTGAGCGCAGCATGATGGTCGTCGATACCGGCAGTTCGACAGAGAGCGCTAGCAGGCCAAACGCACCCCCTACGGCACCGCTCGCGGCGGCGGCAAATTTATGCGCACGATCTTTTGAAGGGCGCGTATCGACGCCCTGCTCACCCAGCGAGCGAACTGCGACGTCGAGCGCCTTCATCATCGCCGCCTCAGACGCTTTGTGCACCGTCGTTTGAAAGCGCGCAGGCAGCATCGCCATGCCACGCTCGATGGGTGAGCCGAGCATTGACGACAAGCGCGCCGCGAGCCCAGGGTTTTCGAGCAACATCTTCGCGCGTTTTAGCTCGGACAATTCCTGCTTGCTGAGCGTCACGCGCGCCTCCATGTCAAGCCGCCTCGCCGAGATAAGCTTCGCGAACCCGCGGATCGTGAAGCAAGTCCGCGGAGCGTCCTTCGAAGCTAACCAGTCCGCCATCCATCACGTAGGCGCGATGGCTCACCTGCAAAGCGAGCTTGGCGTTTTGTTCGATCAGCAAAATCGTCATGCCCTGCGCAGCCACTTCACGCACGACCTCAAAAATCTTTTGCACCATGATTGGGGCAAGCCCCATTGACGGCTCATCAAGCAGCAACATTTTGGGTCGCGACATCAGCGCCCGCGAAATGGCGAGCATCTGTTGCTCACCACCGGACAGCGTGCCCGCTGTTTGCTTGGCACGCTCCTTGAGGCGCGGGAAACGCGTGTACGCGACTTCGATATCCTGCGCAATCGCGACCTTATCGCGTCGATGATAGGCGCCCATCAGGAGGTTCTCTTCGATGGTCAACCCCGGAAACACACCACGCCCTTCCGGCACCAGCGCCAAGCCCATCTGTGCGATTTCGTGCGCGGGCTTACCGGCAATCTCTTTGCCGTCGTAGGTAATTCGTCCGGTATACGGCTTGAGCATGCCGCTAATCGCCTTCAGCGTTGTTGTCTTGCCTGCGCCGTTTGCACCGATCAAGGTGACAAGCTCTCCTTCAGCGACACTGATGTTGATGCCCTTGACCGCTTGGATGCCGCCGTAGCTGATCTTTACATCCGAGAGTGTGAGCAGGCTCATTGATCTACCTCCGGGCATCCTTCGGCGACTCGCCCTATCGGATCCCCGTAAACGGGGCCCCTCCTCTTATGGCTCGCGCCGATGCCCTTGACCGCTTGGATGCCGCCGTAGCTAATCTTTACGTCTGAAAGTGTCAGGAGGCTCATGCGCTTGCCTCCGCTGGTGCCGTGGCTGGGTCCGCGCCAAGATAGGCCTCGATCACTTTCGGATCGCGTTGCACATCCGCTGGCACCCCCTCGGCGATCTTCTTGCCGTAGTCGAGAACCGCGATGCGGTCACACAGCCCCATCACCAACTTCACGTCGTGCTCGATTAGCAGGACGGTCACACCACGCGCACGAATCGACTCAATGAGCCCACGCAACGCCACTTTCTCTGTGGCGTTCATACCCGCCGCTGGCTCATCGAGAGCAAGCAGCTTCGGATCGGTGGCGAGCGCACGGGCGATCTCTAGACGGCGCTGACCTCCGTAGGACAAATGCTTGGCCACATCGTTGGCACGTTCATCGATCTCGACAAACTTCAGCAACTCATGGGCGCGCGCCTCGATCTCTTGCTCCTCGATGCGCGTCGCCCGCGTGCGCAGCATCGCCCCGAAAACTCCCGCTTTGGTACGCACGTGGCGTCCGATCATGACGTTTTCGATTGCCGACAAATTCTGAAACAAGCGAATGTTCTGAAACGTGCGGGCAATGCCGCGCGCTGCGATCCGATCAGCGCTCAGGTCCTTGATAAGCGCACCCTGGAAATGAATCTCGCCCGTTGTGTAGGGATACATGCCGGTGATGACGTTAAACATCGTCGTTTTACCCGCACCATTCGGGCCGATGAGTCCATACACCTGGCCTTCAGCGACATCGAAGCTCACGTCCGATAGAGCGGTGAGGCCGCCGAACTGCTTGCTGACACCGCGAACCGAAAGCAGCGCGGTCATGATTCGCTCCGACTCAGTTCGCGCTGCCGCACGGCGGAGGGCAGCAAGCCTGCGGGTCGATACAACATCATCACCACCATGGCCAGACCGAACAGCAACATGCGTAGAACTTCGGCCTCAATGAGTTGTTTGCCAAACAGCGCCTTTTGCGCGGGCTCAACGGTGTACCGCAAGATCTCGGGCACAAAAGAAAGCAGGATTGCGCCGAGGACCACCCCCCAGACGTTTCCCATACCGCCGAGCACCACCATCGCCAAGATCATCACCGACTCGGTCAGCGTGAAGCTCTCTGGGCTGATGAAGCTTTGGATCGATGCAAACACACCGCCCGCCACGCCGCCGAAGGAAGCCCCCATCGCGAACGCGAGCAACTTCATATTGGTGGTGTTGATGCCCATGGCGCGCGCGGCCAATTCATCCTCGCGAATCGCCTCCCAAGCACGGCCTACACGCGAATTCTGCAAGCGCAGATTGACGATGATCACCACCATCAGAATGAATAGCAGCAGGTAGTAATACTTGATGAGCCCCGGTAGCGCGAAGTCGCCGAAACGCGAAGTCGTCCCAAAGTCGAGGCCGAGGAACTTGATGGAGTCAATCGTCGTGATGCCCTTCGGCCCGTTAGTGATGTTCCACGGCTCGGAGAGGTTATTCATGAAAATGCGGATGATCTCGCCGAAGCCGAGCGTTACGATCGCCAAATAATCGCCACGCAGTTTCAGCGTCGGCGACCCGAGCAGTACTCCAAAGAAACAGGCGAACAATGCGCCGATGGGCAGGATTACCCAGAACGGCAAATGAATGCCGAAGTGCGGAGACGCCAGCAGTGCGTACACATACGCACCGACGGCATAGAACGCGATGTAGCCCAAATCGAGCAGCCCGGCAAAGCCAACCACGATGTTGAGGCCCAAGGCCAACAACGCAAACAGAATGGCGAGGTTGGTGATACGTACCCACGCCATACCAACCATGCTCAGCGCAAATGGCAGGGCAATGAGCGAAATCGCGATCAACGCCACACCCACCCACAACGTCGCGGGGTGATGACGAATGCTAGCGGGCAGATAGCTCCTAACCATGCATGCCCCTATGCGCGATCAGCCACGCGTTCGCCCAACAAACCTTGCGGACGGAACACCAGCACCAAAATGAGCACGATAAACGCGAATACGTCCTTGTAGCTCGAGCCAAACACGGCCATGTTGTTGTTGGCTTCGCAAAGCGCGGTGAAGCCCGGGAGAAATTTATCAAGCGTGCACACATTGGTCAGGTCGCCCATGTAGCCCGCACCGAAAGCCTCAATCAGACCAATCAAGATGCCGCCGAGCACCGCACCCGCCAAGTTACCGATGCCGCCCAGCACCGCCGCGCAGAAAGCCTTGAGGCCGAGCATGAACCCCATCTGATAGTGCGCAATGCCGTAGTAGCTACCAATCATCACACCGGCAATCGCGCCGAGCCCTGCGCCGATCACGAATGTGAACGAAATGACGTTGTTGGACGAGATACCCATTAGCCCCGCCACATCCGGTCGCTGCGACACTGCGCGCATGGCGATGCCAATCCGCGTCTTGTACACGAGCAACACGAGCCCGACCATCATCGCGATCGATAGCACAATGATGGCGATCTGAATGTTGGTGATCGTCGCGGACGTCGCAGAGCTCGTGAGGTGGTAGGTTTCGTTGGGGATGATCTGCGGGAACGAAATGTAATTGCGCCCCCAGATGAGCAAGGCCACGTGCTGCAGGATGATAGAAACACCGATGGCCGTGATCAGTGGCGCGAGACGCGGCGCGTTGCGCAGTGGGCGATACGCTACCTTCTCGACCGAATAGCCCACCGCCATACAAATCGGTATCGCGGCCAACACACCGAGCGCGACGATGAGCGGTGGCGGTACACCCGAGCCATTCAGCGCAACGATCACCGAAAACGCCACCATCGCACCGATCATCACGACCTCGCCATGCGCGAAGTTGATCAGCTGGATGATGCCGTAGACCATCGTATAGCCAAGCGCCACCACAGCATAGACACAACCGAGTGTCAGGCCATTGATGAGTTGCTGAAGAAAAACATCCACGCCGCTTTTGTCCCTTGCTTAAGTCGCCGTACAGCCCGCTAAGGGCAGTGTACACGTTGCTGTCTAGTCGGTCGCACTAGGCTTGCGGCGCTGCCGCGCCGTTGCCGCTGGGTCGCGCATACAAAAACGGCACCGTTCCCGGTGCCGTTTTTGTGGTGCTGGGCTGCTTACTTCTTCGGCGCGTCAGTCTTCGCTGGAGCGGCCGCTGGCGCTGCAGGTGCTGCAGCTGGAGCCGCAGCCGCGGCAGGTGCAGGTGCGGGAGCGGATTCAAACTTGGTGGACACACCGTTCTTCACGATATAGATCGGTGCGATCGCGCCTTCTTTACCTTCGAAGATAGTGATCTCGGCTTCCTTGCGGTCACCCTTGGCGTCGAATTCGACCTTACCCGTCGCGCCAGTAAAGCTGACGTTGAAGAGTTCGGGACCAAATTTGGCCGGGTCAACCGAGTCGACTTTCTTCATCGCTTCAACAACCGCCAGTGCGCCGTCGTAGAAGTATGGTGCGTACTGCTTCACATCACCGAACTTAGCCTTGAACGCATCGTTGAATTCCTTCGACGCTGCGGCGGCCGGAAGTCCCGCTTGCGAGCAGACCAGCCCTTTTGCAGCGTCGCCGGCAAGCTTGAACATTTCGTTGGTGCACGCGCCATCGCCGAACGCAAACACGGCCTTGATGCCGAGTTCGCGCGCCTGCTTGATCATCGGGCCACCCGTAGCGTCCATACCACCATGGAAAATCACATCGGGATTCTTAGCCTTTAGCTTGGTCAGCATCGCTTTGAAGTCGGTCTCTTTGTCGGTCGTCTGCTCATTCGCGACGATGGTGACCTTAGCAGCCTTCAGTGTCTTTTCAACTTCCTTCGCCAAACCCTCGCCATAGGCGGTCTTGTCGTGCACGATGGCGACGCGCTTTGGCTTGAGTTCGCTGGCGATGTAGGTCGCCAAAGCTGGGCCTTGCTGGTCGTCGCGACCCACGGTGCGGAACACTGTCTTCAAACCACGCTCGGTCAGCGCTGGGTTAGTCGCGGAACCCGAAATCATTGGGATGCCCGCCTTGTTGTAAACCTCCGAGGCCGGAATCGAGACACCCGAGTTCAAGTGTCCAATCACCGCAGCAACCTTGGCATCGACCATCTTCTGTGCGACCACCGTGCCGACTTTCGGATCAGCTTGGTCGTCTTCGGACATCATCTCAAGTTTGAGAACCTTGCCACCGATCTTGATCTTCTTGGCGTTGGTCTGTGCCACTGCAAGCGCGACACCGTTTTCGTCATCCTTGCCAAGGTGAGCGATGGAGCCGGTGAGCGGACCGGCGTGCCCGATTTTCACGACCACGGTTGGTTCTGCAGGAGCGGCCGGGGCGGCAGCTGGTTTGGGTTCTTCTTTGCTACAACCAACGAGGCCAGCCGCGAGCATGGCTGCGAAGGCGAGTTTGTAGGACGTCTTCATACAAGGCTCCAGTCAGTGCTAGATGAATAAAAACAACAAAACGAACAGAAACTTGTTGCGCAACACCCGCGCCGGGGGAAGTGCGGGAGCGCATGCGATACCTGCGGCTCCGCAGTGCGTTGATACCAGCCGTACATTATGCCAAATGCGCGCGCCGCCACAGCCCTTTCCAGGCGCCCAATAGGTAGACCCAAAAGCCGCCCCAGAATCGCTTAAACGCGGGGTGGCACAAGCGGAAACGCCGACCTCGCAGTCGGCGTCACGCTTGGGGTGGCGACCGCTCGCCAATCGCCACTTACTTCTTGGCAGGTGCTTTCTTGGCCATATCTAGGATTGATTCAACCATCTTCTTGATTTCCGCATCAGTCGGCGTTGCGTTCGGCGGCATGGGGACCGGCCCCCAAACGCCTGAGCCGCCCTTGCGTACTTTTTCACTGAGGTAGGCAACGGCCTTGGCGCGATCCCCTTTGTACTTTGGATCTTTTGCGTTGGTGTAGGCTTTTGCGACATCCATGTAGGCGGGGCCAACTAGCTTGCGCTCGTCGGCGTGGCAGGCTGTGCACGCGTACTTCTTGTGCAACTCATCGAGCGCAAACGCCGCGTTGCTGGCAAGCAATGCCATGGCCGCGAATCCCGCGGCGGCAAACCGTGCTTTCATCAAACTCTCCTTGGAGTCTAGGGTTGTAGATTTTTTCGAGGTCTTGTTGAGTCCGCCCCCAACACACCGGCGGGGAAATTATCCGACAATTCGTCCGACATCGGTGTCGTGCGCAGCTGCTGTAGAGCGCCGCGCGGATGTGCTAACTTACACGCCGCCGCCGCTGGGGCAACATTCTCTGTTTGCACCGGCCCTCCCCCGGAGATCGTCTATGTATTTGCTCATCATCGCCATCATCATCCTCCTGCTCAAGATCGCCGACATCGCACCGGTTGGCAACTGGTCATGGTTCTGGGTGCTGCTTCCATTTGGCCTGCTCATGTTCTGGTGGGAGTACCTATCCAAGTGGATCGGTTGGGACAAGCGCACCGCCGAGAAGAAAATGGCTGAGGACGTTAAGCGGCAGAAAGAAATCCAGCGTCAGAATCGCGGCTTCTAGTTCTGCGCTCGAGTAGTGACTTTGGCGGTGGCTTAGCCTTCGGCAAGTGCTGCCTCAATCGAAAGTCCTAGTGCCTGCAGGCGATGATCGTCGCCGGTTGCGCCCACCACCATGAGCCCCACTGGCGCCTCTCCCTGCCGATGGCACGGTAGCGACCACGTCGGCCGGTCGAACACATTGAACGGCGCGCAGTTGCGCAGCAGTACGCCATTGATGCGAAAAAATGCCTCCTCTGAAGCACGCATCTCGTCGATGCTCGGCGCGACGATGGCGATGGTCGGCATGATCAGAGCGGCGTAGTCAGCGGTAGTGCGGTCGGCCGAGGCGCGCAACTTGACGCGCGTGGCAACCAACTCACGGTAGTCCTTCTCCTTCATGTTCGCGCCGAACATCAAGCGCTTGGCGACCATAGGGTCGAAGTCTGCATAGCGGGTTTCTAGGCGCTCTCGGTGCAAGGCGTACGCCTCATACGCCGAGAAGTTAACGGTCTTAGCGCTGTCAGCTTCGTCCTGCAGCTCCGTAAACGGAATCTCACGAATGCGCGCCCCAGCGCGGGATAGCGCACTCAAGGCGCGGGCAAAACTCTGTTCAACATCTCGATCGAGCCCTTCGAGCACGAAGGTCGTCGGCACCGCGAGCGTAATGCCGCTCAGTGACGCTGGCGCCGGCACAACCGGCGCCTCACCAGCCATGATGCGATCGAGCACGATGCAGCAGCGCGCCGAGGCGGCAAGTGGTCCAATCGAATCGCGCGAGTGAGATAGCGGGAATGCACCTTCAAGTGGAATGCGTGCCTGCGTTGGTTTAAATCCAGCTAGGCCACAGAGTGCGGCTGGAATGCGCACCGACCCGCCCGTGTCTGAACCAATCGTTGCCACCGCCATGCCGTCAGTCACGCTGACCGCGCCACCAGACGTCGAACCTCCGGGGACACGCTTGGCGGAACGGTCCCAAGGGTTAAGCGGCGTGCCGTAGTGCGCATTGATTCCATGACCACCGTACGCGAACTCTGTCATGTTGGTGCGCCCGACAAATATCGCGCCCGCTGCTCGTAGCCTTGCAATCGCTGGCGCATCGCGCTGGGCAGGCGGTGAATCGCGAAGAATGATTGAGCCCGCTGTAGTTACTTCTCCGGCAACATCGAACAAGTCCTTGATCGAGATTGTTACGCCAGCAAGCGGCCCGCCAGATTTACCTGCAACCCGCTGCTCATCGAACGCGCGAGCCTCACGCTTAGCGGCAGCGGCATTGACTCGCACGAACGCGCGCGCACCTTCCCCAGCAGGGTCAGATATGCGTTCAAGCGCCATCGCGACCACTTGTTGCGCGGTGGTTTCGCCAGCAACGTATTGGCGTTGCAAGGACTCAATTGTGGTCATCATGTTGGGGTTCATTTCAGATCCTGGGTAAGTGCGTAATACGTGGCGATATCGCGTTTACCGAATTATCGCTTCGTCGGCGCGCGCATCGACCGGGGCAGCGTGTAATCTTTGAGCCGGACCTGCACTCTTCGATGCGCCGCTCACTTCTGTTCGTCTTGTTTGCCGATGAAGCAATCTGAATTTGTCCGCTATCTGTTGGAATTGCTCGCACCGCTCGGCGGCGTCTCAGCGCGAGCGATGTTCGGTGGCTTCGGCGTCTATCACGATGGCGTCATGTTCGGATTGGTGGCGGACGACACGCTGTACCTCAAGGTCGACAAGGAAAATCGGCAGGAGTTTGTCGCCGAGGGAGTGGAGGCATTCGTCTACGAGGGCAAGGGAAAACCCATCAGCATGAGCTACTTTCGCTGCCCCGAGGCCGCGCTCGATGGCCCAGCGGCCATGCTCCCTTGGGCGCGGAGCAGCATCGCCGCCGCACTGCGTGCTCGTCGCACACCCCCTACGCGAAGTCCGCGCACGCCGTCCAACACGGATCGCCAATCTCGCCGGGGCGACGCTAGCGCGTCGGCGGCGTCCTCTCCAACCAAACGCAACCGTGCGAGTTACGATGCCATCGCGACTGACTGGGACGCGGCGCGGCAGCGCTTGTCTACGCCCGAACGGCGCCTCCTAAAGCGCTTCTTGGCCAAGCTTCCCGTCGGCGGACGCGTGCTCGATTTGGGTTGCGGGACGGGTCGACCGATTGCCGCGTATTTGCTGCGCCACGGGCTACACATCGCGGGCGTTGACCAGTCTGTCGCGTTGCTCGAGATCGCCAAGAAACGCTTTCCAGAAGGCGATTGGCGTCACCTCGCCATTGAAAAATATGCACCCAAGCAAACCTTTGACGGCATCATTGCCTGGGACTCGCTGTTTCATTTACCGCGGGGTCTACATAAGCGCATCTTGATCCGCCTTCGCAAAGCGCTCACAAAGGGTGGGCCGATATTGCTCACGCTAGGCGGATCGGCGCATCCACCGTTCACGGACAACATGTGGAGCCAACCGTTCTTCTACGACTCGCTCCCGCCTGAACAGGCTACGGCGCTGTTGCAGGCTACAGGCTTTGAAATCGAACTCAATGAGTTTCTAGACCAACCCGATCTGGACGATGCAGGGCAAGCGCGAGGACGCAACAAAGGTAGGATCGTGTTGTTGGCGCACGCCGTATAGCGACGCAGGGACCAGAAGTCGCCTTTACGCGACGGTCGTTTGCGCTTCGAAGCGAACCGGAAAGTTAACCGAGTTAGCGATAAAGCAGTTGGCGTGGGCTTTTTCGTGCATGGCCTGAACGTCTTCAGCGCTCGCACCCACGATGCTCACACGCGGCCGCAACACTGCCTCTTGCATGGACATCTTGCCCTTGGTGCCGTACTCGCCGATCGCGAGAGTGCCGATGGCGTCGTCCTCGTAACTCACTACGCGAACACCCTTGCGCGAGGCAATGGCGAGAAATGTCAGCATGTGACATTCCGACAGCGACATCAGCAGCAATTCTTCGGGGTTGTAGCGCGTCGCATCGCCGCCAAACACGGTTGGCGCCGAACCCGGCACGGCTGGCTTGCGGCCAGAATCATCGCCAGAACCGAGCTGCGCATCGCGCGAGTAAGTTGCGTCAGGGTGCGTATTCGCAGCATCAGCCGGCCAGCGCGTCGTTGCGGTGAATTGGTGCGCGTTCGCCACGATGTCTCGTATATGGACCCCTCCTCGTTTGCAAGCATTTTGATTTTTGGCAAGTGAGGTACGACTGCTCACGTATATTCGGCCTCTTCATTCAGCATCTCTTCTGAGATGCACGGCCATAATGGGCTATTCGCGCGCCTGCTCCCAA
>JAJTHU010000004.1 GCA_021300055.1 Nitrosomonadaceae bacterium
CTCCTTCAGCGCGAGGTCTTGCGATCCCCCGCTTTCCTCTCCCGAGCTCATGCGGTATTAGCCTAACTTTCGCTAGGTTGTCCCCCACTCAAGGATACGTTCCGATACATTACTCACCCGTTCGCCGCTCGCCGCCAGGTTGCCCCGCGCTGCCGCTCGACTTGCATGTGTAAAGCATTCCGCCAGCGTTCAATCTGAGCCAGGATCAAACTCTTCAGTTCAATTCCTGTTTGCAAGACTGACACCAGATTTCTCCAGCATCGTCTTCCCATACTCAAAGCTTGCTTCATCACCAGATCACTCCGGCAATGTTTACTTCTTCGAAATGGGTACTACTTATGTTTTGAGCATTCCTCACCACGACATCAGCACAAACATCATCCACCTCTCAGCAGACAACATCCGCACCCTTCGCAGTAAGTACCTCAACACCTAAGTACCCACCTCAATCGGCTGTTCAGTTTTTAAAGAGCAATCGAAAAAACAACCCCCGCGGCTCTGACTACTGCCGCAAAGGCTTTTGTTTCGAGGGATTGCTATTATGGCAGCGGGGAGACCCCTCGTCAACACCTTTTTCCAAAAAACGCGTCTGGGCGGCCCGGCGGATTTATGCCGCCGAGCCATCAACAAGTTGTCCACAGACTTATTCGCGTCGGGGCGATTGGCCTAAACGGGCGCCAACGTGTGCGCGTCTGCCAGAGGCCGGGGCTTCGGCCCTTGGCCCTCACCCCCAAACGGAACCAACTCGGGAGAAAAAGCGTCAAGAATACGAATCTGCTATTCTTCCGCGCTGATTTTTGGAGGCGCCGACCCGCGCCGCGACACGACCTGAGATGGATCACCCAGCCTACCAGCGAACTGTGCAGACCCTCCGTGCGTTTTTGACGCGGATAGTTACGCCGACGACCATGTACGCACGCAGACTGCTGCAACGCGCAGAGGTGCGCCGCGCAGCTATTTCGGTGTTGGTGCTGTTCGCGCTGCCGGTATTTGGAGTCCTCACCGCCTTCGGCGTCGCTTCCGACACGCAGCTGAACAGCGTACCGCGTGTTGATGTAGTTCAGCCAGTACCGCTGCCTACTTTCGACGAACACGCAGACAACGCAGCACTTTTTCGGAATGCCGATCGGGTGCAACGCGGTGATTCTGTCGCGAGCCTGCTTCAGCGCCTGTCGGTAAACGATCGTGCAGCGTTCGAGTTCCTCCGCAAATCAAAAGATGCCCGCTCCATTTTCCAGCTGCGCCCTGGCCGCACGGTACAGGCGGTCACCGACGAAGATGGCAAGCTGCAGACGCTCACCTACATACACAGCGCCGACAAGCTGCTGGAGGTCACGCGACGCGGCGACACCTTCAATGCAGTCGAGCGTGGCATCACACCCAAAGTGCAAATGGCCTACAAAACTGGAACCATCCGCACATCGTTATACGGCGCCACCGACGCAGCAAACATCCCAGACGCGATCGCCAATCAAATCGCGCGCATCTTCTCGACTGACATCGACTTTCACGTTGACTTGCGGACGGGTGACCGCTTCAGCGTGACGTACGAGATGCTGTTTGACCCTGCAAGTGGTGAATACCTGCGTCCCGGTCGAGTCGTCTCCGCTGAGTTCAGCAACAAAGGCAAAACGTTTCAAGCCTTCTTGTTCACCGACTCAGACGGCAGCGATGGCTATTACGCAGATGATGGCAGCAACCGAGCCAAATCGTTCCTGCGCTCTCCACTCGCTTTCTCGCGTGTTTCGTCGGGTTTCGGTGGTCGCATTCACCCTATCTTTCGCCAATGGCGCGCGCATACCGGCGTAGATTTCGCGGCACCGCGTGGGACACCTACCTGGGCGACCGCTGACGGAATCGTGGAATTCGCGGGCGTAAAGGGCGGTTATGGCAACGTGGTCGAGATCCGCCACTCGGGCTCGATCGTTACGCTATATGCGCACCTTTCAGGCTTTGCGAGCGGCATCCGCAAAGGCGTGCGCGTCAGCCAAGGGCAAACGATCGGTTACGTCGGCTCGACCGGATTCGCGACCGGCCCGCACCTCCATTACGAATTTAAGATTGCCGGACAACATCAAGACCCGATGCGCGTCGCATTACCAAAAGCCGAGCCGCTGCCTGCAAAGTATTTGGCGCAGTTCAAGCAGATCGCTTCGACACACAGTGAGAAGCTGGCGCTATTGAAGGACGCGCTGCCGGCGCGCTTTGAATAGCCACGCCCTTTACGTCGGCATCATGTCCGGCACCTCGCTCGACGGTGCCGATGCAATCGTTGTCGATTTTTCCAGCACCAGACCCAAAGTGCTTAGCTTCGCGAGCGTCGCATACGATGACGCCCTACGCGCAGAGCTTTTGGCGCTCAATTCGCGCGGTGACAATGAAATCGAACGCAGCGCGATCGCTGCGAACCAACTCGCTCACGTGTACGCCAACGCCACGGATCGCGCTCTAAAGGCAGCAAACGTCAACACAAGTGAGGTGCGCGCGATCGGTTGTCACGGCCAGACGGTGCGACATCGTCCGGACTTAGGCTTTACGACGCAAATCAATCAGCCCGCGTTGCTCGCGGAGATCACGGGGATTGATGTCGTCGCTGACTTTCGCATGCGTGACATCGCGGCCGGTGGGCAAGGTGCGCCATTGGCGCCCGCGTTTCACGACGGCGTGTTCCGTGCCGACCACGAATCGCGCTGCGTGGTGAACATCGGCGGCATCGCCAACATCACGGTACTGAACCCTGGCGAGCCCGTCTGGGGGTTTGATTGCGGACCAGGCAATTGCCTGATGGACTATTGGATCAGCGAGCACCAAGGGCAGCCGTATGACGAGCACGGCGCATGGGCCGCGACAGGCACCGTATCGGCGCAGCTCTTCGCGGCGATGCAACGCGAGCCGTACTTCGCCGCAACACCACCCAAGAGTACAGGACGCGATCTTTTTCGCCCGGAGTGGTTGGCGCCTCATCTGAAAGACGAACACCCAGCAGACGTTCAGGCCACGCTACTTGAACTCACCGCGTGGGGTATCGCCGATCACGTAAAACGTCATGCGCCAGCTACTGGAGCCCTGCTCCTCTGCGGGGGCGGCGCGAATAACGCCGCGCTGCGTGCACGACTCGCCGCGATGCTGCCCAACACGCGCATCGAAACCACGTCTGAGTACGGCGTGCCGACACAACAAGTTGAAGCGCTCGCGTTTGCATGGCTGGCAAAGCAACACATCGACGCTGTCGCACTCCACCTCACGCGTACGACAGGTGCGAGGCATGCAAATGTGCTCGGAACACTGACGCGCGCATAACGCCCTCATCCCCGCTCGCCGGCGTGCAGCAAACAGCGAGCCCCGCTCGTCTAACACCTAAGGAGTGCCACTCATGGCCAAGCTCTACGCGATCTACCAACAACCCAAAGACCCCGCAGCATTTGATCGCCACTACTACAACACGCATGTGCCGTTGGCCAAGACGATTCCTGGCCTCAGGTCATACGAAGTCACGCACGGTGACGTGATGGGAATGGGCGGCAAGCACGGCGTTTACCTTGTGGCGACGCTTGAGTTCGACTCCATGGCCGCTATCGGTGCCGCGATGGCTTCGCCGCAAGGGCAAGCCACTGCTGCGGACCTCGCAAACTTTGCGAGCGCAGGTGTCGATGTAATGATGGCGGAAACGAAACTTGTGTAGCGAAGGTTGCGCGTGCGCTTAACCCGCCTTGCTTAGCGCCTGGTCGATATCCCAAAGAATATCTTCGATAGTTTCCAAACCAATTGATAGGCGCACCATGTCGGGTGGCACCCCCGCTTTCACTTGATCTTCCTCGCTAAGCTGGCGATGCGTGGTGGATGCAGGGTGAATCACCAATGACTTCGCGTCACCAATATTGGCAAGGTGTGAAATGAATTGCAGCGATTCGATGAACTTGACCCCTGACTGGTAGCTGGACATGGCACCGCCCTTGATGCCAAACGACAGCAGCGCGCCTGCCCCCTTGGGCATGTAGCGCTTGCACAGCGCGTGATACTTGTTGTCCTTCAAACCCGGGTAGTTGACCCACGCCACGCGCGGATGGTCGGCCAGAAACTCAGCGACACGTAGCGTATTACTGCAATGGCGCTCCATGCGCACCGGCAAGGTCTCCAAGCCTTGCAGCAGTTGCCACGCATTAAAGGGCGACAGCGTCGGACCAAACACGCGCATCACTTCCATGCGCGCCTTCATGGTGAACGCAAAGTTGCCGAACGTTTCAAAGAAACGTACGCCGTGATACCCCGCAGAAGGCTCGTGCATCGAGGCAAACTTTGCCGCGATTTTTTCATCTCCCCAAGGGAACTTGCCGCTCTCGATTACCACGCCGCCCATGGTCGTGCCATGGCCTCCCATAAACTTGGTCGCCGAATGAACCACGATATCAGCGCCGTGAAGCAAGGGTTGGCAGAGATATGGCGACGCGGCGGTGTTGTCGACAATGAAGGGCACTCCGGCTTCGCGCGCAATCGCACCGATCGCCGCGATGTCGATCATGTTGATCGCGGGATTGCCCAAGGTCTCGGAGAAAAATGCCTTGGTGTTCGGCTGCACCGCGCGCCGAAAATTTTCCGGGTCGTCAGGATCGACCAGCGTCGCACTTATGCCAAGTTTTTTGAGATTGACGTTGAGCAGCGTGTGCGTTCCGCCGTAAAGCTTCGACGACGATACGACGTGATCGCCCGCCTCAAGAATGTTCAGCAGCGCAACCATTTCAGCCGCTTGACCGCTCGCGGTTGCCACGGCTGCGCGTCCACCCTCAAGTGCGGCACAGCGCTCTTCAAACGCAGCAGTCGTCGGGTTCGACAAGCGCGTATAAACGTTGCCGAAGGTTTGCAAATTAAAGAGCGACGCCGCGTGATCCGCGCTGTCGAAGACGTACGATGTCGTCTGGTATATCGGTAGCGCGCGCGAACCTGTCGCCGCGTCAGGGATTTGGCCAGCGTGAAGCGCTAGCGTTTCGAATCCAAATTTTCGGTCGGCCATATTGCTGCTTTATGCACCAAGAAATGAACTAACCGAAAGTATCGCAGGAGCTGGCGCGCCACGCAGCTTATGCTGCATAACCTCTGCTGATAATGCGGGGCGCGCCAGCTCTTAAGTCACCTTACTTCATCCCCTGCTTGGACTTGTCGAGCACGGTCATTGCCGTTGCCAGCATCGATGAGACATCGGCGATATTGGATGGCACGATCAAGGTGTTGCCGGCTTTTGCAAGATTGCCAAACTGCTCAACATATTTTTCGGCAATCTTGAGGTTAGCTGCTTGCTGACCACCGGGCGCTTCAAGCGCCGCCGCAACTTGACGCACCGCTGAAGCGGTCGCTTCTGCGACGGTGGTGAGCGCTTGGGCTTCGCCTTGTGCTTTGTTGATGGCCGCTTGCTTCTCACCTTCGGATGCCAGAATCGCAGCTTGACGTTGACCGTCGGCAATGTTGATTTCTTCTTGGCGCACGCCCTCGGATTTCGCAATCAACGCGCGCTTCTCGCGCTCAGCGGTGATCTGCGCCTGCATCGAACGCAAGATGGACTCCGGTGGCGTCAGACTCTTGATTTCATAACGCAGCACCTTGATACCCCAGGTGCGCCCCGCCTCATCGAGTACGCTAACGATCTTGTGGTTGATCTCGTCGCGCGACTCGAACGTCTTATCCAACTCCATTTTGCCGACTTCGGAACGCAACGCAGTTTGCGCAAGCTGGGTAATCGCCATGATGTAGTCGGAAGAGCCATAGCTGGCGAGCTTCGGGTCCATGACTTGAAAGTAGATGATGCCGTCAACGGCCAACTGTGTGTTGTCCTTGGTGATACAGACCTGCTCTGGGATATCGAGCGGGACTTCCTTGAGGCTGTGGCGATAGGCCACGCGATCAAAGAACGGCACGATCACATTCAGGCCTGGCGCAAGTGTCGAATGGTATTTGCCCAAGCGTTCGACCACCCACGCGTTCTGCTGCGGCACGATGCGAACACCTTCGATAACGAAGACGATGATCGTTGCCAGGAAAAAGAACGGGATCGCGAAGCCAGAAAAGCCCGGCGTGAAGTACACCGCAATGGTGCCGATGATGACACCCAAGAATTTGAAGAACATGCTGACCTCCGACGTTATTGTGGTTTGTGCGCGGACACGCGCAAGACGCCCTGCTCGACAGCCTGAATGGTCAAGGTGTCGTTGACGTTCGCCGTACCCTCAACTTGTGCATCCCAAGACGCGCCACGGTAGCGAACCCGCGCCGTACCGCTGGCCTGATTTACCCACTCCTCCAGCACAACGGCCTGCCCGACTTCAAGGCTATTGTTAGCCTTAGATTCCTTGGGATGCTTCTGCCACCACATGTGCACGGCATACACACCGACGAGCGCCCCCGCCGCAGTGAGCACAGCCTGTAGCCAGAACGCGCCCCCCATGTAGGCAACCAAGGCGCCGACGAGGGCTGCGATGCCAAACACCAAGAGGTAGAAGGTACCGGTGACGAGCTCAGCGATGATGAGTACGAAACCGGCGATCGCCCAGAGAAGATAAGCTGCCATTTGAAACTCCTTTCTTTTTGTTGTTCTGTTTCTATTGTTGTTTCGACCTAGGTTACAAACGGTCTATGACAGCAATTTGACAGGAGATACGACAACCAGATGCTACAAAACGAAGACAGGCTGGAGGGCAAAAAATTCCCCCATTGCACGTGAGAACGCCTAAAAAACCTCGCCCGATGGCGATCTTCTTCCCTAAATGGGGTGGCGCTTGGCAGAAATCAAGCCTGTGTTAACACCGACGAGGTTTAAGCCGCCAAACAAGCGCCCATGTTCAATCTTCACGCAGCGATCCATCACCACATCGAGCCCCGCCGCGCTGGTCTTAGCCGCCGCTGCAGGGTTCACCACGCCGAGTTGCATCCACAAGCATTTGGCGCCGATGGCGATCGCTGCGTCGGCAAGCGCGTCGATTTCCTCGCTTTTGCGAAAGCAATCGACCATGTCGACTTTGAACGGAATGTCCGACAGCGACGCGTAGCATTTCTCGCCGAGCACCTCTTGGTATTGCGGGTTAACCGGAATGACACGGTAGCCGTGCTCTTGCATGTATTTCGCCGCGAAATAGCTCGGACGCCACCAGTTAGCGGATAGGCCGACCACCGCAATCGTCTTGCATGACTTAAGAACGCGACTGATACCTGGAATGTCATCAACGATCATTTGGCGTCCTCGTCATCGAGTAACTTTCTCGCATGGCTTGAGCCTGCGATCGGCGACGTCGCCGACGGCGCACCAGCGGGCAGCACCTCTAGGCGCTTGCGGCGCGCAATCACCCGCCAAGCGATCATCGCCGCGACGAACAAGAGCGCAAATGGGCCATACCAAAGCAGCCACGTCTTCGATTCGACCGGCGGGCGGTACAAGACAAAGTCGCCGTAGCGGGCGACGAGGAAAGTCTTGATCTCTGCGTCGGATTTGCCTTGCTCGACGAGCGTTCGCACCTCGCGCCGCAAATCACCCGCCAATCCCGCGGGCGACTCAGCCAGCGTCTGGTTTTGGCAGACGAGGCAACGCAGTTCGCTCTCGATCGACTTGAGTCGTTTAGCGATCTCGGGGGTCGGTGGCGGCAGCTCAGGTTGCTGCACTTGCGCGACCGCCGCGGTGCTGAGCATGAGCACCAAAATCAAACTCGCCATTCCGCGGGCAGTTTGAGCCACTTTTGCTCCAAAGTGCGCGCCAGTTCTTGAGTTTGCCTGCGAAGATCGGGACATGGCTACGCTCCCGACTTAGCGCTCTGCAATTCGCGCACGATGGGCAGCAGCGTTTCGTTCATCACTTTTGCGTCGATCGGGCCGGTGTGCTTGTAGCGAATCATTCCCTGCTTGTCGATCACGAAGGTCTCTGGTGCGCCGTAGACGCCCCAGTCGATCGCCACGCGGCCGTTCAAGTCGCTGACGCTAAGTTGGTAGGGGTCACCATGCTTGCGTAGCCACGTCTTGGCAGCGGCAGGATCGTCTTTCCAGTTAAAGCCCACGATCGGTACCACCTGACGTTTCGCCAAGTCGTTCAGAAACGGATGTTCGTACTGACACGATACGCACCAACTTCCCCAGACATTCATCAGCCACACTTGACCACGCATGAGTTCAGGCGAAAACGGCTTATCGGGCGAGTGAAGCACTGGCAGCGAAAACGTCGGTGCCGGCTTGTTGATGAGCGCAGACGGCACCACGCGCGGATCGAGAAACAACCCCTTGTAGAAGAACACCACTAGCACCGCAAACACAGCGAGCGGCAAAAAGAACGCCCACGCACGACGCACCCGCGATCGGGCGGCAGCCGGTGCCGCGGCCGGCGCCTCCGCAGTTGCCTGGTTCGGTAGTTCGGCGCTCATTCGGCAGCGCGTGGTGCGTCCACGCTATTGGCAAGTGCATGCGCTGGCTGCGCAGGGACAGGCGCTCCCGCTACGCTTCCGGCGCCGCCCGCGGGCGATTCAGCGTGCTTACGTGACCTGCGCAGTCGGTAGCGCTTATCGCCGATGGCGAACGCGCCGCCTAGCGACATCAAGATGCAGCCCGCCCAAATCCAGTCGATAAACGGCTTCACATAAATGCGCACTGCCCATGCGCCGTTGAGTTCTTTACCCACCGGCTCGCCAAGCGACACATAAAGGTCACGCGTAAATCCTGAGTCGATCGCTGCCTCAGTCATCGTTTGGCCGGACGCAAAGTAGGTGCGCTTTTCAGGCTTCAGCGTCTCAACCACGCGCCCATCGCGCGAGACTTCAAACACGCCCTTAACAGAATCAAAGTTGGGGCCGGGTTTCTCGCCTATCGAAACAAACTTGAACGTGTAGCCGCGCTCGGTGACCGCATCACCTGGCTGCATCCGCACATCGCGCTCGGTCTCGTAGCCGCGCACCAAGGTAATGCCGATGACGACGACCGCGATCCCCACGTGTGCGAGGTGCATGCCGTAGTAGCTCGCCGAGTTCGCGCGCAACTTTGCCCACAAACCGATCCCGGCCGTCGCGCGTACGCGATGCACCAAGGCTGCCGCACACGCCGCGATGATCCAGAACGCCAGCAGCAAGCCAAGTGCAATCAGCGGCGTCCACTTGCCCATCAAGAACGGCGTCACTATCGCGCACCCAACCGCCACACCAAACGCCCATTTCAGGCGCGTCCACAAATCAGGAAGTGTCGCATTTCGCCACGCCGCGACCGGCCCCACAGCCATCAGAAACAACGCAGGTGCCATCAGCGGATAGAACACTGCATCAAAGTACGGAGGCCCGACAGAGATCTTGCCAAGCTTCAGCGCATCCAAAAACAGTGGGTACAGCGTGCCGAGCATAACCGCCAGCATCGCCACAACCAGCAAAACGTTGTTGGCCAGCAGCAGCGATTCGCGTGAAGCCGGCGTAAAGGCGTTTGGCACTTTGGCGAGACCCAACTCGGGCGCGCGCCAAGCATAAAGTGCGAGCGATACGCCGATGACGACCACCAAAAAGCCCAAGATAAATGCACCGCGCGCGGGATCGGTAGCGAATGCATGCACGCTCGTCAACACGCCGGAGCGCACCAAGAATGTACCCAATAGCGACAGCGAGAACGCCATGATTGCCAGCAACACGGTCCAACTCTTGAAGATGCCGCGCTTCTCCGTGACCGCAAGCGAATGAATCAGCGCCGTGCCGACAAGCCACGGCATAAAGGAAGCGTTCTCGACCGGGTCCCAGAACCACCAGCCGCCCCAGCCGAGCTCGTAGTAAGCCCAAGCGCTACCGAGTGCGATGCCGAGCGTCAGGAAGATCCATGCTGCCGTTGTCCATGGACGGGACCAGCGCGCCCAAGTTGCGTCGAGCTTGCCGGCGATGAGCGCAGCGATGGCAAACGCAAACGCCACCGAAAAGCCGACGTAGCCCATGTAGAGCATCGGCGGGTGATAGATCATGCCGGGGTCTTGCAGCAGCGGATTCAGGTCGCGTCCCTCTGGTGGCGCGGGCAGCAAACGGTCGAATGGGTTGGAGGTGAGCAACGCGAACAAGTAGAAGCCGATACCGATCATCGCCAACACTGCAAGCACGCGCGCAACCACCTCGCGCGGCAGGCTCTTGCTAAATAACGCGACAGCAAACGTCCAACCGGTGAGCATCAGCATCCACAGCAGCAACGAGCCCTCGTGCGAGCCCCACGACGCGGTGACCTTGTAGTACACCGGCAACTTGGTATTCGAGTTCGCGGCGACGTTCTTCACCGAGAAGTCGCTGGTGACAAAAGCGTAGATCAAACACGCGAAGGCGAATGCCACAAACAAAAACTGTCCCGCAGCCAACGGCTTGGCCATGGCCATCATGCGATCGTTGTTGGCGAATGTACCTGCCAACGGCACGACCGCCAGCACGATGGCGAGACAGAGCGCGACGATAAGCGCGAAGTGGCCGAGTTCCGGAATCATTTAGCGTCCTTTGCGTCTGTCGTGTGACTAATGTGCTTAGTGTGATTCACGTGCTTCATTTACCGTAGGCTGGTTTATCGGCCGGCTTGTAGCCTGACGAATCGACCGGTGCCGGTGCAGATTGTCCCGTCGGGGCTTGCGTCACGACTGGCTTTTGCCCCGCAAATACCTTGCCCTCAATCGGGTGCCCGGCACGCTTGAGCGCCTCTGCGGCCTCCGGAGGCATGTAGTTCTCATCGTGCTTGGCGAGCACTTCTGAGGCGCGAAACACGCCGTCGCTACCGATGCGTCCTTGTGCCACCACGCCTTTTCCTTCTTTAAACAGATCGGGAAGGATGCCGGTATACGTGACAGGAATCGTCTGCGCGGTGTCCGTGACTGTGAACGCTACTGTCAATCCATCTGGCTTACGCGCCACACTCCCCACCGTGACCAATCCGCCCAAGCGAAAGGTGCGCTCGCGCGGGGCCTTATTCTGCGAGACCTCGGTTGGCGTATAGAAGAACACTTGGTTCTGGCGCAGGCTCTGCACCACCAAGGTGGCGGCAGTCGCCAAGATCGCGATGCCAATCGCGACCCACATAAATCGACGCGCGCGCGGAGTCATGCGTTACCTCTCTGAATAGACGCTGCGGCGACTTCTTCGCGCAAATCAGCTTGCACCCGATGGATGCGCAAACGCACCAACACAATCTCGATGGCGATGCACAACAAGAACGCACCGAACGAGCCCCAAACATAAAAGCCACGACCGTCCATGGCAAAGAACTCAGCCCAGTTCATCAGCGCACCTCCTTGATCTCGCGCACCCATTGCGTGTGCCGCTCGCGTTCGAGAATGATGGCCCGCACGCGACATAGTGCGACTGCAATCGAGTACATCCAGCACGCCAAGGCCATGATCAGCATCGCAAGCAACATCGTCATCGCCATCTTGTTACCACCTGACACTGAGATAGACGCGCCTTGGTGCAGCGTGTTCCACCACTTCACCGAGAAATAAATGATTGGGACGTTGACGGAGCCGACAATCACCAGCAGCGCACCCGCCTTGTCCGCGCGCTTCTTGTCTTCGATCGCATTCACCAGCGCGATGTAACCGATGTACAAGAACAGCAGGATCAGCGTCGACGTCATGCGCGCGTCCCAAGCCCAGTAGGTTCCCCAGGTGGGTTTACCCCACAATGCGCCAGTCCAAAGTGCCAGCGCAGTAAAGATCGCGCCCGTCGGTGCAAGGGCTTCCATCATCATCGCCGACAAACGTGTCTGGTAGATCAGCGCGAGCACGCCATACATCGCCATCACCAGATAAATGAACATCCCCATCCAAGCTGTGGGCACGTGAATAAAGATGATGCGATACACCTCGCCCTGCTGAAAATCCTCTGGAGCGACAAACAATCCGATGTAGAGCCCCACCACGCCGAGCACAAACGCAGCCGCACCAAACCATGGCACAAGCTTGCCAGCGAGCGGGTAAAACGCAGACGGTGCCGAGTACTTAAAAAGGGCCATGTTCGAGTTGTGTGAGTCGGTAAGTGTTTGACCCTAATCGAGCGCGATCTTTAGTGCCGCTGAGGTGGCGTACGGAGTTGCAACTAGTGCCATCAAGAACAACGCTGCGAGCAAATACAGATTTGCGGTGGGATCGACGCCCGCAAGCACGGCCTCGACAGCCCCCGCACCAAAAATAAGCACCGGAATATAAAGCGGCAACACCAGCAACCCCAGCAACATACCGCCGCTGCGCACACCGAGCACCAGCGCGGCACCGATGGCACCGATGGCGGTTAATACGGGCGTACCCAGCAATAGACCGACGACCATGACCATGAGTTCGCTACCGCCTAAGCCAAATTGCAGCCCTAACACCGGCGACAACACGGCGAGTGGTAGGCCGGACGTTAACCAATGCGAGAGCATTTTACCGAGGCAGATGGCAGGCAAGGGGTATGGCGAAAGTAGGCACTGCTCCAGCGTGCCGTCCTGATAATCGCTCTGAAACAATCGCGGCAACGTTAACAGCACCGCCAGCAGTGCGCACACCCACACCACGCCGGGCGCGATGCGCTTGAGTAACGCCGACTCAGGGCCAATCGCCAGCGGGAACAGACTCACGCAAATTACAAAAAAGGCCAGCGCCTGCACCAACTCGCCGCGCGAGCGCATGGCCAACGCGAGATCGCGCCGCGCTGCCACCAGCACCCCCTTTTCGGGAATGATTTCGCGGGCTGAGATAGGCAGCGCCGCGTTCGATGCGTTCGCCGCGCTCATGCGGCGACCTGCATATGCAATTCGTCTTGCCGGGCGATTTGCAGCGGGAGGTGGCTCGCGATCACGGCTGACGCACCAGCCGCCAAACAA
>JAJTHU010000136.1 GCA_021300055.1 Nitrosomonadaceae bacterium
GATATTGGAATTTCTCAGAGGGGCGTTCGGAGACTGCCTTGCTGCGTGGCGATGCAAGCTAATTGAGTATGGCGGGGAGCAAGATCATGTCCATTTGCTAGTGGACATCCATCCGGCGTTGGATATCTCTGTGCTGGTCAACAACCTCAAAACTGCCAGCGCCCGGCGTGCCAGGGCGAGTTTCGCGGAGCATCTGCGCAACTTTTACTGGAAGCCGCTGTTCTGGCGCCGGGCTTACTTCGTCGGTAGTGTTGGTGGCGCGACGCTTGAGAATGTGCGAGCCTACGTTAATGCGCAAGGTACAGAGCAACACGCCAGAAAGAAAGGATGGGCGCTTTAAGAAGCGCCGTTCGCTTGACCACACCCTGGCTGACGCCTAGGGTAGGGAATGCGCTCACATTTGCTCAAACTGAGACACTACCGCCACAAAAAAAAGCCCGCCGCAAGGTGCGACGGGCTTTAGTCGGAGAGTGCCGAGCGTGGGAGGTTCAAGCCGGCAAGCAGAAGCAACGACGCGACACAAAACTCAGTCGATGGCGTCGACGAGCGCCGCAGGGTGGGTGGCGCACGCAACGCAGGAACCGGAATGCAGGTCGTGATACATGAGGATTCCGAGTAGCGCGCAACACCCAGCCTGCAAGCGCAGGCGGCCACGCGGCTGAGTTTTACTGGCCCTGGCCGAGCGAATAGCCTGGCTGGCCGTCGAAGTTGTAGAGCGTCTCGGTCTTGATGAAATCCACGCCCGCGCCGTTGATGCGCGAGAGCAGTTGGATGAGCATCGTGTGGTTCATCGCAATGCCCTCCTCCGCTATAAAGCGGCAGCGCCAATGATCGGTCAGGCTGGTTTCCGGCATGCCCTGTGGCCAGACTTTCACACCACGGCTGGTGATCATCGCGAGCTTGAAGCCAGGCACCGCGAGCGCGACCAGCACTTTGGCCAGATTCTCTGGGTTACCGACGCCGTTGGCTTCGCGCCAATGCACGAAGACGTCCACACCAACCATGTCTTTCTTGGCGGGTGCCTTCAGCGTCACCGGAGGGAGATTGAGTTTCGGCAGCGCGCCGTTGTTCACGGCCTTCAGGGTAGAGGGTGATTGCCCTAAGCGCGCGATCACGGCGTCGGCAAATTCTGTCGTGCCGACGACACGCGTGGTCTTCTCGCCCGCGATGTCGCCAGTGTGGATGCCATCTTCAATGGTCTTCAACCATGCGTTTGCCACGCGGTTGCCCACTTCACCTTGGCCAACGTGATGCAGCATCATGACGGCTGCATTCAATAACCCGGACGGATTGGCCTTGTCTTGCCCTGCGATGTCGGGTGCCGTGCCGTGGATCGCCTCGAACATCGCGCCACCGGAGCCGATGTTGGATGACCCCGCGAGGCCGACGGAGCCCGCCATTTCGGCGGTGATGTCGGAGAGGATGTCACCGTAGAGGTTCAGCGTCACGATCACATCGAATTTCTCGGGGGCATCCACCACACGTGCCATACCGATGTCGATAATCATGTGGTCGTTGCCGATCTCTGGATACTCCGCTGCGATTTCGTCGAACACCTTGTGGAAGAGACCATCGGTCATCTTCATGATGTTGTCCTTGCTCATGCAAGTCACTTTTTTGCGGCCGTGTGCGCGGGCGTACTCAAACGCGTAACGCACGATGCGCTCGCAGCCTTGGCGCGTCACCAACTTCAAGCACTGGACGACGTCGTCTGACTGGCGATGCTCGATGCCAGCGTAGAGGTCTTCTTCGTTCTCGCGCACCATCACGATGTCCATGCTGGGATGGCGCGTCGTCACAAACGGCGCATAAGCGATGCACGGGCGGATGTTGGCGTATAGGCCGAGCGACTTACGCATCGTCACATTCAGGCTCTTGTAGCCGCCACCTTGTGGGGTCGTGATCGGTGCCTTCAGGAAAACCTTGCGCTCGCGCAGCACGTCCCATGAAGACTCCTCGATACCGGAAGAATTACCTGCCAAGTAGATGTCTTTGCCGACCTTGATTTCAGCGATGTCGAGCTTGGCCCCTGCTGCTGCCAACACGCGCAGCGTTGCATCCATGATTTCTGGCCCAATGCCATCCCCATGCGCGACAACGACTCGGGCGGGTGCCGGAACCAAAGATTCAGCTGACCCCATGGGGCGGCTTTGGTCGATTTGCGTGGTTTCGAGCATGAAGTCCTCCGTAACTTTTGATGGGGGAAGTTTAGGGATCCAAAACGAAAGTTAAAAATCAATTTTACGTATACTTATCATCGGTTTTTGTCTATCTACAGAACATCCGGGTCACCCTTCCCTCCCCACATGCATTTCACATACCGCCAACTGAAGGTCTTCGAAGCCGTCGCGCGCCACCTCAATTACACGCGCGCCGCGGAGGAACTTCACCTGACGCAACCGACTGTATCGATGCAAGTGAAGGAACTTGCCGAGGCTGTCGGGCTGCCATTATTTGAACAAATCGGCAAGAAGACATACCTCACCGAGGCTGGGCGCGAATTGCTGATGTCCACGCGCGAGATCTTCGACGCTTGGGATCGATTTACTATGACGGTGGACAACCTCAAAGGACTGTCACGCGGCAAATTGCGGGTGGCAATCGTGACGACCGCGAAATACTTTGTGCCACGTTTGCTCGGTGAATTCGTCTCGCGCTACCCGGATATCGAGGTTGCGCTTGAGGTGGCCAACCGCGATGCCGTCGTCGAACGACTTTCCAACAACCTTGATGACCTTTACGTGATGGGCGTGCCACCACCGAGCATGCCACTCAAGATCGAGCCTTTCCTCGCAAACCCTCTCGTTGTCATTGCACCGAAGGCTCATGCACTCGCCGGGCGCACGCGCGTGCCAATCAATGCGCTCGCCACCGAGCGCTTTATCCAACGTGAGAAAGGCTCCGGCACACGCCTAGCGTCCGAGCGCCACTTCGCAGACCTGGGTATGCCGATGAATATCAAGATGGAGCTCGGCACCAATGAGGCAATTCTGCAAGCCGTCGCCGGTGGGCTCGGCATTGCCGTGCTCTCGCGCCACACCATTGGGCGTCATGCCGAAGAAATTGGCGTCACCGAGCTCGATGTTGCGGGTTTCCCCATTGAACGATCGTGGTACATCGTGACGCCAGAAGGCAAAAAACTGTCAGTCATCGCCAAGGCGTTTCACGACTACCTGCTGCAGGTTCGCGAGGCCTCGAACGTGTCCGCACCCAACGCTTAGGCACAGAGCAAAAGCCCGGCAATGCCGGGCTTTTGCAAGAGTACAGAGATGGCGCGTTACTTCTTAAACAAGCCAAACAGGCCGCGCTTCTTCTCCTCTTCAGGCGACGGCGGTGGCGTAGGGTCAGGCTGATACTGCACCGCCTTGGCGCTCACTTTGGGGAAGTTAGCCGATGCAGATGAACCGAATGCCATGCGTCGGTTGTATTTCTCAAAATTTGAGTCGAGCTTACCCACGAACAGCTTTGCAAGTTCTTCTAGGGAGGTGTCGGTGATGGCGACCGGCTCGACCGTGTAAATCGAGGGACCAAAGTCTTCGACGTTTTTCAGCTTGAAACGGATCACGCCCTCTTCATAGTCGCCAACAATGTCGCCGCCACAGATCACCTCTTTGTTGACGGTGAAGAACTCGTGCGTAATCACCCGGCGATCATTGCGCACCGGCTCTGAGGTGAAACGCATATTGTTTTGCCAGAGGATGTTGCGGAATTTCTCAATGTGCTCTGCTTCACGCTTGGCGGTGAAAGTCTCTGGTCGCGAGCGACGGAACTTTAAACTGAGTTCTTCGTAGTGCTCCGATCCATTGCGCTGCGAAGTACGAAAATCGATGCGGTAGTCAGATTGGCCGAGCCCCTCTAGCTTACCCACGGTCGGCAATTCATAAACACGATCGCATTCTGGGCGCACGACGTTTAGCTGCCGGAACAACTCGTGAAGATACCGGAAGATCGTGCGCATGGCTTGGTCGACCTGCACCGCATTCGCCTTTTGCGTTTGCGTGCGCGCCGCTTCCTGATTTTTTAGCGTCTCAGCTTCTTTCTTGAGATCGTCAAGCAAACCCATATTGCTACCTCATGCCTACAGTCATCGGTCAATCGAGCCCGGCATTGCAAGAGAGCGTTTGCGCGATACGCCGCAGCCGCCACCAGAACCGAGTCGAACGAATTGGTGGAGTTATGATGCAACCCGATTGCTGAAGTTTTAGTCCAATCAGGTGTGCCTCGTCAACCTCAAATTTTATCGCAGCTATTATTTCCGTGCAGTATTCCGCATGTAGAGACAATCTTTAGGCGCACGCAGATAATCGCGGTGCTGCAATGCCGCATGGCATGGGTGCCACCAAGCTGCCTCCGCGCGCCTCCGTTCAAGTCTGGGCCTCTCCCAATCCCCCTATGTCAGACAGCCAAGCCATTCTTGCTTTAGACCAAGGTACAACGAGTTCCCGTGCCATAGTTTTCGGCGCGAACGCGGAAATCATCAGTACCGCACAGCGTGAATTCACCCAACACTTCCCGCAAAGCGGATGGGTTGAGCATGACGCCACTGAAATCTGGGAGTCGCAACGCGATGTGGCGGCGCAAGCTCTTGCTGGCCGAAAGGTCAGCGCAATTGGCATTACTAACCAGCGCGAAACCACCGTGGTCTGGCGGCGTGACACGGGAGCGCCGATCGCCCGGGCCATCGTTTGGCAGGATCGTCGCACAGCATCACTCTGCGACCAGCTACGTGCAGAGGGCCACGCCGAACGCATTCGTAGCAAAACCGGGCTTGTCATAGACGCGTATTTCTCCGCGACCAAGGTGAAGTGGCTGTTGGATAACGTAACTGGCGCTCGCCAAGCAGCGGAACGAGGCGAGCTAGCCTTCGGCACAGTCGACTGCTGGCTGCTCTACAAGCTAACAGGGGGCAAGGTTCATGCCACCGACCCGAGCAATGCGTCACGCACCATGCTCTGCAACATCCACACGCTGGAGTGGGACGACGAGCTACTGACGTTGTTCGACGTTCCGCGCTCGATTCTGCCCAAAATCGTCGATTCTTCAGGGGTAATGGGGGAAACCGATTGCGAGGGACTGCCTGCTGGCATTCCGATTGCGGGCGTGGCCGGCGACCAACAATCCGCTTTGTTTGGCCAAGCATGCTACGAAGTTGGCATGGCCAAAAATACTTACGGCACCGGTTGCTTCATGCTTATGAATACGGGCACACACGCCCCCGAATCGCGGCACAAGTTGCTCTCCACGGTCGCCTGGCGCCTCGCGGGCAAAGCCCCTGAATACGCCCTCGAGGGCAGCGTGTTCATTGCAGGGGCTGCCGTTCAATGGTTGCGCGATGGACTCGGCATCATCAAGGACTCGAGCGAAATGGAGGCGCTGGCGCGCAGCGTTCCCGACGCGGGCGGCGTTGTTTTTGTACCCGCGTTCGCTGGATTGGGCACGCCACATTGGGATCAACAAGCGCGCGGCACCATCATCGGGTTGACACGCGGCACCACTCGGGCTCATGTCGCCCACGCCACGTTGGAGGCGATTGCGTGCCAAGCGACTGAAGTGTTTCAGGCGATGCGCGATGACACTGGCACCTCATTGAAGGAACTACGCGTGGACGGCGGCGCAACCGTCAATGGTCTACTCATGCAGATGCAAGCGGACTTGTTGGGCGTGCCCGTTGTACGACCCGCGGTACACGAAACAACTGCCCTGGGGGCCGCCTACCTCGCTGGGCTTGGCGTCGGCGCGTGGAAGTCCACGCAAAGTATGGCGAGCCAGTGGCGCGAGAGCGCGCGCTGGGAGCCAAAGATTTCCCGCGATGAGGCAGGTGCACGCATGCGCCGCTGGGCGGACGCGGTCGCGCGCGCCAAAGGCTGGGCCGCGTAACGGGCTCCCAGCACCATACCGGGCCCCAAGCACTCTCCACACGCCGCCAAACACCTAGCGAGCGCCGAACACCCTGCGCAGAATGTCGCTACCAGTGCCGATCGGGTCACGGCGGATCTTGCGCTCCTCCTCCGCGATCATGAAGTACAACCCATCCAGCGCCTTGACGGTGACGTGTTGCTCGACGCGCCGCTGCTCCGGCTTGAGCTGCACAAGCCCACTTTTCTCAATGCGCCCAGCGAGCTCGTTGTATTGCCGCGCGAGCCCGATCCGTTCCGTGACGCCTGTGACAATCGGCACAAACTTCGCTTGGAGCGGTGTCGCAGTTTTGTCACGGAAAAAACGCGTGACTGAGTCGTCGCCACCCGTCAGGATGGTCTTGGCGTCTTGAATGCTCATGCTGCGCACTGCGTCTGAAAGCAGCTTGCGCGCTTGCGGCACAGCCTGTTCTGCAGCACGATTAATGCCTAGCTTGAGGTCATCAACATCTTTGCCGCGGCCAATAAGCTTCAGTCCGCGCTCCGCTTTAGCGACCCATTCAGGTAGCGGGATGCGCACACGATCATTGTTCCAAAAACCGTCTTGGCGTCCCAGCAACTGCACCGCGACATCCGCACCACGTTCGAGTGCTGTGCGCACCCCGGAGGACGCGTCAGCTTGTGTGAGGTCGCGCAGACTAACGGCAAAGGCAGCACCCCCAGGCATCAGCAGCGAAAGCGCTAGCGCACCCGTCGCGCCGACTACCAAGCGTCTGCGGGTCACCGCTTCACTCTCATGCGTGTGTGGCATGTGTGGCATGTGTCGGTGTGCTCCATTGACGAGGGATTCTTGGTTTGTAGCGTTATCGCCAGCAACTCATGCTACCGCGTACACCTATCCTTCGCGCGGCCCGGATTTGCGACCGCGTGGCGGAAGCGCCAGAGTCGCCGGGTTCCGTCACTCGCGTCCAAGTCTGCCGGGTTCACGAACCCACGCGACGGTTCGTCGCAAAGGTGTTGACACACGGCCCCCGGACGCGTAACTTACCGACCAGTCAGTTATTTCCCTGCGGTGAACCCATGCGCCCCACGCGACACGAACGCGATACCTCTACCCTCGTCCAACGGCTACCGGCCGGCCTGAAAAATAGCCATTTCTATAAACAAATCAATTGGTTAGCAGTCCCTGCGGGGGTCCTCGCTGGGGTTCTGTTGCTCTCCGGTTGCGACCACAAGGCGGAAGCACCCACCGCCGTTCGCCCTGCCCTCGCATACAAGATCACCGCCGGTGGCGGAAATGACATCGACGTTTACTCTGGCGAAATCCGCGCGCGCATCGAGGTCGACCATGCATTCCGCGTGAGCGGCAAGATCGCTCGCCGATTTGTCGACGCGGGTGCGCGCGTGAAGCGCGGCCAAGTGCTGGCAGAACTCGACCCACAAGATGTCACGCTCGCCGCTGACGCCGCACGCGCTCAAGTCGCCGCGCTGCAAACGGAGGCGGATTTTGCTGACGCAGAGCTCAAGCGCTTTCGTGACCTGTTTTCCAAAGGCTTCATTAGCCAGTCTGCGCTTGATCAAAAAGCAAATACTGCTGCCGCCGCGCGCGCTAGGTTAGATGCACAAAAAGCATCCGCAAGTGTGAGCAGGAACCAAGCGGGTTATGCCAAGCTTATTGCCCAAAACGACGGTGTGGTCACGCAGGTAAACGCCGAGGCCGGGCAAGTCGTCTCTGTCGGCCAGGCCGTACTCAAAATCGCCGACCCAAGCGAAATGGAACTTGCCATTTCGGTTCCGGAATCACGCGTCAGCGACTTTCGCGGCGCCAACGCCAAACGCCCAATCCGCGTACACCTTTGGTCAGACCCACAACGCTTCTTCGAAGCAAGGGTACGTGAAGTCGCCGGGGCCGCCGACCCTGTGGCACGAACTTATGCCACACGCATCTCGATCGTCGTCCCGCCAGCAGCCAGAGATAGTATTGGCCTAGGCATGTCAGCGTTTGCGGCGTACGTAGGCACACAGGCCACGGGCACGTTTTCGGTCCCGCTATCAGCAATTTACGTGCAGGCTAACAACGCCGGTGTCTGGAAAATCGCGAGCGATGGCAAGGTTAGCCTGAAACCCGTCAATGTCGTGCAGTACCGTGAGACCTCGGCCCTGATTACATCAACCGCGGTGGCCCCGGGCGACGTGATTGTCGCGGCGGGTGTGCACAAGCTTCGCGAGGGCGAGGTGGTGCGGCCCATCGCCGATGCACAGGTGAAGGGCGACGGCAAAGTCGCCTACGCGCCAGAGCCACAATCGCCCGCCGCTGAGCCTGCGACCCGGATGGCGGCTCGCTGACATGACCACCAAGACTAACCTCTCCGAGTGGGCACTGCAGAACCAATCGTTGGTTCTCTATCTCATTGTCATCATCGGGCTTGCCGGAATCTTTTCGTACGGTCGCCTCGGACAGTCCGAAGATCCGCCGTTCACCTTCAAGGCGATGACCATCACGACGATCTGGCCGGGCGCCTCGACGACCGACGTTGACCAACAAGTCACCGAGCGCATCGAAAAGAAGCTACAAGAAGTACCCAACCTCTACTTCATTCGCAGTTATTCACGCCCCGGCCAATCGACGATTTTGTTCTTCGTCGATGACGCCGCCCCAGCCTCCGCAGTGCCGGAAACGCAGTATCAGGTACGCAAGCGTATTGGCGATATCCGCAACACGCTGCCGCAAGGCGTACAAGGGCCGTTCTTCAATGACGAATTCGGCGACACCTTTGGCAATATCTTTGCGCTGACCGGCGAAGGCTACTCATACGCCGACAAGAAAGTGTTTGCGGACCGCATCCGACGTGAACTACTGCGCGTCAAGGACGTGTCAAAAGTCGAGATCATTGGCGAGCAAGAAGAGAAGATCTACATCGAGCTCTCCAACGTCAAGCTCGCTAACCTTGGCATCGACGGCAGCACCATCATCGCCGCCATGCAGCAACAGAACGCGGTCGTCCCCGGTGGCAGTTTCGACACCTCGACCGACAAGATCTACGTGCGTGCCTCCGGCGCGCTCGGTAGCGTCGAAGCGGTGCGCAACTTCACGCTTCGCGCCAACGGGCGCGTGATCAAGATCGGAGACGTTGCCAAAGTCTCGCGCGGCTATGTTGATCCCCCCGCCACGCGTATGCGCTTCAAGGGCCAGGAAGCATTGGGCATCGGTATCGCCATGCGCTCCGGCGGCGACATCATTGCCCTCGGACACAACCTCGACGACGCCATTGGACGCATCGAAAAGACCCTGCCGGTGGGCATTGAACTTCATCGGGTCAACGATCAGCCGCGCGCTGTGCGCGCGAGCGTCGGTGAGTTCGTTCGCTCCCTCGCTGAAGCGGTGATCATTGTTCTTGCGGTGACTTTCTTTAGCCTCGGGTTGCGCTCCGGCCTCGTCGTCGCTCTCTCGATCCCGCTGGTTCTGGCGGCGACCTTCTTGTGCATGTACCTCTTCAACGTCGGCCTACACAAGATCTCATTGGGTGCGCTCATCTTGGCGCTGGGTTTGCTGGTGGACGACGCCATCATCGCAATCGAAATGATGGCCATCAAGATGGAGCAAGGTTGGGACCGCGTGCGCGCGGCGGCATTCGCCTACACCAGCACATCGTTCCCGATGCTAACTGGCACGCTGGTGACCGCGGCGGGCTTCTTGCCGATTGCCACGGCCAAGTCGAGCACGGGCGAATACACCATCGCGATTTTTCAGGTGACAACGATCGCGCTGATCTTGTCGTGGTTTGCCGCCGTGATTTTCATTCCGTATCTTGGCTACAAGTTGCTGCCCGACTACGTTAACGGTAAGCCCGTCATCACGCCGCGCACGCGACGCTTTGCAGGCTGGGTCTCGCGCATTCCGGTGGTGGGTCAACGCTTGGCTACACGCATAGCGCCAAACGACGCTCATGAGGGCGAAGTCTCGGCGATTGATAGCCACCACGACGAGCACGATGTCTACAACACGCCGTTTTACACGCGCTTTCGCGCGGCGGTTGCTTGGTGTGTTGCTAACAAGAAGACCGTGATTGCCGTCACAGTCGGGCTTTTCTTCGCGTCCATCTTCGCTTTCCGGTTCGTGCAACAGCAGTTCTTCCCTTCCTCGACGCGCGTCGAATTGATTGTTGATATTCGACTCGCAGAGGGGTCGAGCGTTGCCGCGACGGATCGTCAGATCAAGCAA
>JAJTHU010000339.1 GCA_021300055.1 Nitrosomonadaceae bacterium
AAGTTCGGAAGTTGATCGCGGGTCCCTCGGTCTTCATCTGCGACGAGTGTATTGACCTGTGCAACGACATCATTCGTGAAGAGTCGCAGGCTGATCCGGCAACAAAAAACAGCAAGCACGAACTGCCGACGCCGCACGAAATTTGCGACATCCTTGATCAGTACGTGATCGATCAAGTCCAGGCCAAGAAGATTCTGTCAGTCGCGGTTTACAACCACTACATGGGACTCAAAACCAGCAGTAAAGAGTCTGATGTCGAGTTGGCAAAGTCCAACATCCTCTTGATCGGCCCAACCGGTTCCGGCAAGACGCTGCTAGCCCAGACGCTCGCGCGCTTGCTCAACGTACCGTTCGTTATTGCCGATGCAACCACGCTGACCGAAGCTGGGTATGTGGGCGAGGACGTCGAAAACATCATCCAGAAACTGCTGCAGAAGTGCGACTACGACGTCGAGAAGGCGCAGCGGGGTATCGTCTACATCGACGAGATTGACAAGATTTCCCGCAAGTCCGACAACCCGTCGATCACGCGCGACGTCTCTGGCGAAGGGGTGCAGCAAGCTCTGCTTAAACTGATCGAGGGCACCATCGCCTCAGTCCCGCCGCAGGGTGGGCGCAAGCACCCGAATCAAGAGTTCGTACAACTCGACACGACGAATATTCTGTTCATCTGTGGTGGTGCGTTCAGCGGCCTTGAGAAGGTCATCCAAAACCGTACTGACAAGGTGGGTATTGGATTTGGCGCCGACCTACGGAGTGGCGGCGATCGCGAAGCCAGCAACAAGTTGCTGCGTGATTGCGAGCCCGAGGACCTCATTAAGTACGGGTTGATTCCTGAGTTCGTTGGCCGGTTGCCCGTCGTCGCGACACTTGAGGAACTTGACGTGAAAGCGCTGGTTCGGATTCTCACCGAGCCTAAGAACGCGCTAACGAAACAGTACGAGCGCTTGTTCGCCATGGAAGGCGTGACGCTTGAGTTCCGTGATTCTGCGCTAACCGCGATCGCTAAACGCGCGCTCGAGCGCAAGACTGGTGCTCGAGGACTGCGTTCGATCATCGAGCACGCGTTGCTAGATGTGATGTTTGATCTTCCGTCGCTAAGTAATGTCGAGAAGGTTGTCGTCGACGAAGGCACCATCACTGGCGATCAAAAACCGTTGCTCATGTACTCTGACCAACCCAAGGCAGTCGGGGCGGGAAGTTAACGCAGCGCCCGCTCTCCTGCTCTCCCGCTTGTAAGCTGCCACCATTCCCCCATCTACAGTGTCTCGGCCGCAGGATTCGCTCCGCTTGGCCGAAGATCTGTCTAATGTCTTTCCTCGGTGACCCGCATGAGCACTTCTGACGACTCCAACATCCTTCCTCTGCTCCCACTTCGGGATGTGGTGGTTTTCCCACACATGGTGATTCCCTTGTTCGTTGGTCGGCCAAAGTCGATCAAGGCGCTGGAAGCCGCCATGGAAGAGGGGAAAAACGTCGTTCTCGTCGCCCAAAAATCTGCGGCGAATGATGACCCCACGCCCAACGATTTGTACGACGTTGGCTCGGTTGCCTCCATCCTACAAATGCTTAAGTTGCCCGACGGCACGGTCAAGGTTCTCGTCGAGGGCATCCATCGCGCACGTATCAATCACGTGCTAAGCGTCAAAGAGAACTACGAAGCCGATATCACACCGATTCCGCAAACCGAGGCGGATAACAACGAAGTCGAAGCCATGCGCCGCAGCTTGTTTGGCCAATTCGATCAGTACGTTAAGCTCAACAAAAAGATTCCGCCTGAAGTGCTGACCTCGTTGTCAGGTATCGAGAGCGCGAGTCGCTTGTCCGACACGATTGCAGCGCATCTCCCTCTGAAACTTGAGCAGAAGCAGCAGATTCTCGAGAACTTTGATGTGCCTTCACGGCTTGAGCAGTTGCTCGGGCTGCTAGAAACGGAAATCGACATCCTCCAAGTCGAAAAGCGCATCCGTGGTCGCGTTAAGCGCCAGATGGAGAAGTCGCAGCGCGAGTACTACCTGAACGAACAGGTGAAGGCGATCCAAAAAGAGCTCGGCGAAACCGAAGAGGGAGCCGAGATCGATGAGCTTGAAAAGAAGATAAAAGCCGCCCATCTCCCTAAAGATGCCAAGGTTAAGGTTGAGGCGGAACTCAAGAAGCTCAAACTCATGTCGCCGATGTCCGCAGAGGCGACAGTGGTCCGCAATTACATCGACACCGTGGTGGGATTGCCGTGGAAAAAGAAATCCAAGGTATCGACGGATCTGGCCAAAGCCGAGAAGGTTCTGGACGCTGACCACTATGGTCTGGAGAAGATCAAGGAACGTATCGTCGAGTACCTCGCCGTGCAGTCACGCGTGGACAAGCTCAAGGCACCAATCTTGTGCTTGGTTGGCCCTCCTGGAGTGGGCAAGACCTCTCTGGGGCAGTCGATTGCCAAAGCAACTAATCGGAAATTCGTGCGGATGTCACTCGGTGGCGTGCGCGACGAGTCGGAAATCCGTGGGCACCGTCGCACTTACATCGGCTCGATGCCAGGAAAAATCCTGCAGAACATGTCCAAAGTGGGCGTGCGAAATCCGCTCTTCTTGCTCGATGAGGTCGATAAGATGGGCATGGATTTTCGTGGCGATCCGGCTAGCGCACTGTTGGAAGTTCTCGATCCCGAGCAAAACCACACGTTTCAGGACCACTACGTGGAAGTGGACTTTGATTTGTCCGACGTGATGTTTGTCGCGACGTCGAATTCGTTCAACATCCCCCCAGCTTTGCTGGATCGGATGGAAGTGATTCGCTTGTCAGGCTACACAGAAGACGAAAAATTGCATATCGCGCGCCAATATCTGCTGCCGAAGCAAATGAAGGCCAATGGCGTGCGCGAAGAAGAGCTCTCCGTAGCTGATCAAGCGCTGCGCGACGTCACGCGTTACTACACGCGAGAGGCGGGGGTTCGCGGCATGGATCGAGAGATCGCCAAGATTTGCCGCAAGGTTGTGAAGACGCAACTCACCAAGGACAAAGCTGGAAAATCGCAGGTCACCGCGAAGAACCTGGACAAATATCTCGGTGTGCGTCGCTATAGCTACGGCATCGCCGAGAAGTCGAATCAGGTTGGCCAGGTTACCGGCCTCGCATGGACCGAGGTTGGTGGTGAGCTATTGACGGTTGAGGCCGCTGTGTTGCCGGGCAAGGGCAACATCAAACGCACCGGCAAGCTCGGTGACGTCATGCAAGAGTCGATTGAGGCGGCCGTTTCTGTCGTTCGTGCGCGTGCGAAAACACTCGGCATCGCGCATGACTTCTACGAGAAGAACGATTTGCACATCCACCTACCAGAGGGCGCCACGCCGAAGGACGGTCCTTCCGCTGGCATCGCAATTACCACTGCACTGGTTTCAGTATTGACGGGGATTCCAGTGCGTTGTGATGTTGCGATGACCGGCGAGATCACGCTTCGCGGCGAGGTTCTGCCGATCGGTGGTCTCAAAGAGAAACTGCTCGCAGCAGCTCGCGGCGGCATCAAAACCGTCCTGATCCCAGAAGAAAACCAGAAGGACTTGGCGGAGATCCCGAACGAAATTACTCGCGACCTAAAGATCATGCCCGTTCGATGGATCGATAAAGTGTTGGAGACTGCGCTCGAGCGAAAGCCTGTGCCAATCGTTGATGCTGAAATTGCTGCAGCCGTAGTGCCGACTGAGGTACCTTCTGAGGCCAAGAAAGCCGTCGTTACGAAGCACTGATGCGCGT
>JAJTHU010000195.1 GCA_021300055.1 Nitrosomonadaceae bacterium
GAGGCCGTCAGCATGAAACTTCGAGAAGACGCGACTTACCGTTTCGAGTTTCAGGCCGAGATAGCTGCCGATCTCCTCCCGCGTCATCCGCAAGTGAAACTCAAGCGGCGAGTAGCCACGCGCACTCAGGCGTTGCGATAAGTTCAGCAAGAAAGCGGCGAGCCGTTCTTCAGCGCGCATCACGCCCAGCAGCAGCAGCACACCGTTCTCGCGAACAATTTCGCGGCTCATGATTTTGTGGAAGTGACGCTGCAACGACGGTAGCTGCGCCGAGAGATCCTCGAGTCGCGAATAGGGAATCGTACAAACTTCACTATCCTCGATCGCAACGGCGTCACAGTTGTGTTTGTCATGACCAATGCCATCCATGCCGAGAATCTCTCCAGCCATGGAAAAACCGGTTACTTGGTCACGACCGTCCTCAGTCGTCACACGCGACTTGAAAAAACCCGAGCGCACTGCGTAGATGGAATCGAAGTCTTCGCCCGCCCGGTACAGCGCGTCGCCGCGCTTGATTTTTCGGCGCGTGTAGACAAGATCATCCAGCGCATCGAGTTCTTCCGCCGCGACCCCAGCCGGAAGGCAGAGTTCGCGCAGGTTGCAGTTGTGGCACGCAACCTTTAGCGCTTGGAGGGCAATCTTCTCGCGTGCCTCATCTGTTTGCGCAAGTTGGATTGTGGTTTGACGCGCGTTGATCTGCTTCAATCAGTCACCCGATGTCATTTTGTCGAGCACGTACCCTGCGGCTTCAGATTGGACCGAAACCACTGACAGGTCACTGCGGCCACCGTGTAGAAGTCTATGCACATCCCACAGATCGGCAGCATTACAACCGTGCTCTGGCCGGCCCCTCGCCAGCGTATGCACCTATTTTGATCCATATCAAAGCCGCGTGCCAGCCCCCGGCGAACATAGCAACATCTAGTATCGGCAGGCGATTCCACCATGCAAGCACCCCCCGAAGCACTCGAAGTTCGAATCGACCCTGCGCTAATTGCCAAGTACGACCTCTCGGGGCCTCGCTACACGTCTTACCCGACCGCGGATCGATTTATCGAGGCGCACAATAGCGGCATTCACGCAAAGTGGCTCAGTTTGCGCGGCAACGATAGCGCCATCAACGCCAAACCGCTATCGCTCTATGTCCACGTGCCGTTTTGCAATACGATTTGCTTCTACTGCGGCTGCAACAAGATCGCTACACGCGACCATGGCCGGAGCGCCAAGTATCTCCGCTACGTCGCCCGCGAAGTAGCGCTAACCGCCGAGAAGCTCGGTGGCAATAGGCGCGTCGAGCAGGTTCACCTCGGTGGTGGCACGCCGACATTCCTGTCGAGCGAAGAGTTGCGTGCTCTCATGACGACGCTGGGCAAGCACTTTGAGCTGCTCCCTGGCGAGTACGCCGTTGAAATCGATCCTCGCTCCGCTGACCGCGAAAAAATCGAGACCTTAGCGCAGCTTGGCTTCAACCGAATCAGCGTTGGCGTACAAGATTTTGACCCGACAGTTCAAAAAGCTGTCAATCGCATCCAAAGCGAAGAGGAAACCGAAGCCGTCGTCCGCGCCGCGCGCGACAACGGTATGACCTCGGTGAACATCGACCTCATCTACGGACTTCCCCATCAGCACGTCATTGGCTTTCACCGAACGCTCGACCGTGTGTTGGCCATGCAGCCCGACCGCATCGCCTTGTATAGCTACGCGCACCTTCCGCATGCGTTCAAGCCGCAGCGTCGGATTCTGGATTCGACACTGCCCTCACCCGCCACGAAGCTACAGATCCTGCGCCTCGCGACGCGTCGGCTCATGGAAGCGGGTTACGTGTATATCGGCATGGATCACTTTGCCAGACCGCACGACAGCTTGGCCGTTGCCGCGCGCCAAGGCAGATTGCACCGCAACTTTCAGGGTTATTCGACTCAGCCCGACTGCGATCTGGTCGCGTTTGGTATTTCGGCAATCAGCAAAGTTGGGCCGACCTATAGCCAAAACGTGCGTACGCTCGACGAGTACTACGATCGCTTGGATCGCGGCGACCTGCCTGCGTTGCGTGGCATCGAGCTCACGGCGGACGACATCGTCCGGCGCGCGGTGATCTCGTCACTCATGTGCCAATTCGAGCTCTCGATTGAATCGATTGAAATTGCGCATTTGATTAACTTTCGCGAGTACTTCGCGCCTGAGTTAGAGCGCCTCAAGTCTTTCGTCGAAGATGGACTCATCGAGATGGATTCGAATTGGATCACGGTAACACCTCGTGGCCGCATGTTGGTGCGCGCCGTCGCGATGGTGTTCGATCGTTACCTGCAACACGACCGCGATCGAGCCCGCTTCTCAAAGGTGATCTGACCATGGTTGAGAGCATGTCTGGCATGTCGGCGGGTGGAGTGCCGACAGCGCTGATGGCAAGCTTTCTGTTCGGCCTGCTCGGGTCGGCGCATTGTGCCGGCATGTGCGGAACAGGGATGACTGCCATGCTCATTCGCCCGCCGCGCAAGTTGCTCGCAACGAGTCCCCCCTCTTCACCCAGCCACCGAGAGAACACCAGCATTCATCCACTAGCGACGACCTTGAGCGGGTCGACCCACGCCATGAGGAGTGCCTTCAGCGCCAGTACGCCGATCGACATCCGCATTGCGACGCCAATCACGTCCAGCCATCGCGGTCAGCCCCTCTTGTTTGCTGCAGTGTATTGGAATCTTGGAAGGCTCTTCAGCTACGCAATGTTTGGCGCGGTCGCTGGCGCTGTTTCTGCCGCCGCAGCAAGCGCATGGCTCGTTGGCGATACGATGCCAATCCGCGCCTTGTTGTTTGTTGTCGCTAATCTGCTCGTCATTGGCGTTGGCGCGCAACTGACGGGGTCGGCGGTTCTATCCGTGATGGCACAACCCGTCTCCGTACTTGAACTGCTCGGCCAACGGTTGTGGCGTCTACTGCAGCCACTGATCGTCGGTTTGCGACGCGCGACACAATCCGAGAAACCGTATGCGCAGTTCGGCGCCGGCGCACTGTGGGGCTGGATTCCATGCGGCTTGGTGTATACCAACCTTGCCACCGCAATGAGCGTGGCAGGAAGTCAGCCGCCACAAGGCGATGGACACTCTGCGCTCATCGGAGCTGGCGTCATGCTCGCATTTGGTATCGGCACCCTGCCGATGATGCTCGCCCTTGCCGGGGCAGCAACGCGTTGGCAACAGTTTTCGCGACTACCTTGGGTACGAGGTGCCGGCGGGTTAGCACTCATCGTGATCGGCTTATTTAACCTCGTTGAGTTGCCACAACGCGCTGAACTCGCCAAACTCTTACAGCTTTGCGCAACAGGACTGGGGCTGCATTGAACGCGCTAGCCTCCAATCTCCCCGGAGAGCGATCTGCACCGATCTTGGGTACCGTTGAGCCGCGTGCTTGCTTCCACTGCGGCCTGCCTGCGCCGGCGGATACCCATCTCAGCGTCATGTTTTCAGGGACACCGCGCGCAATGTGCTGTATCGGTTGCGCAAGCGTTGCTGAAACGATCATCGCCGCCGGGCTAAGCGACTACTACACTCAACGCGATGCACTGCCTGATGCTGGGCGAACGCGCGCGCTTGCCAGCGATGCGGCGCGGATTCTTGAGGAGCGCGTGCAAAGTGCACCCATTGCGACCGGCGGCGCGCTCGCTACGACGGACGCTGGTGCGCCACCACTGCACGAACAGGCCGCGCTCTATGTAAGCGGTATGCACTGCGCCGCCTGCGCTTGGCTGGCAGAGCGCGCAGTTCGCATGGTGCCAGGCGTAGTGAGCGCGTCGGTAAATCTGACCACACACACGGGCAGCATCGAGTTTGATCCCCGCCGATGCACACTGTCCGACCTGGCAAATGCGATGGCGCGGGTTGGCTTGGGTGCCGAGCGCATTGAAGCCGCAGATCGCGTGGTCGCCCGAGCACGCGAGCGACGTCAACTCTGGCTGCAGTTCGGTGTCGCCGCGCTGTGCATGATGCAGGTGATGATGCTGGTAATCCCGATGTACATCGCACGCCCGGGTGAAATAGAAGCCGATAGCGCTCGTTTGATGACGTGGGCCGCTTGGTTGCTCACGCTGCCGGTATTGCTTTACTCAGCACGGCCGATTCTGTACCGGGGATTGGCCGAGTTGCGCTTGGTGGTGAGGAGTGTTGCAGCTCGCATGACAGACGCCGAGGATGCACAGTCGCTCGAGCGCCTAGGCGTGAGTATGGATACGCCAATTGCGGTCGCTCTGGTCGCCACATTTGCAACGAGCACGTGGTCTCTAATAACTGCAGACGGGCATCACTATTTCGACGCGATCAGCATGTTCGTGACCCTCATTTTGGGTGCGCGTTTGCTTGAGTCGGGCCTACGCTCTCGCACCGCTGACAGCATCGAACGACTTGCCAATGCTCGCCCCCTCGTAGCGCAACGGATTGGCAATTGGCCGATTGACGAAACTGCCACACCCGTTGCAGCACGCGCGCTGAAGGTGGGAGATGTGGTCGTCGTCGGTCCGGGAGAGATCGTCCCGGCCGATGGCATTGTCCTGCGGGGCAGCAGCGAGCTCGATGAAGCGCTTTTGACTGGGGAGCCGCGACCCGTACTGCGGGAACTCGGCGCCGAAATAGTCGCTGGTAGCGTCAATACGCATTCGCCGCTGGTGGTCAAGGTGACCGCCGCGAACGAAGACACCGTCGTCGCTGGAATCAGCCGTCGTGTTGAGGCCAATCTGACGGAGCGTACGCCTTTCGAATCCCCCATTGTCGCGAGGTTGACTGAGTGGGTTGCCCCGGCAACGCTCCTTATCGCGCTCGCAGCCGGGCTGCTCTGGCTCATCTTAGACCCCAGCGATCCTAGCCACGCGTTCGATGTCGCTGTCGCTGTGCTTGTCGTGACGTGCCCATGCGCGCTCGCGCTGGCTGCGCCCACAGTGCAAGCAGCTGCCCTCGCTCAGATGCTTCGCCACGGCATGCTCGTTTCACGCGGTCACGTGGCGGCGGCCCTCTCTGAAGCAACCGACGTGGTTTTCGACAAAACCGGCACCCTGACACAAGGCAAGATGCGCGTTGTTGACGTGCGCTGGGGTGCACCTTCTGAACACTGCGCGGCAATTGTGGAAGCGATGGAACGCCATAACCGGCATCCACTCGCCGATGCGCTCAGGGTATTCGTGCAGCCTTTCACGTCGCAAAGTGGTGAGCACGCGGTTTCGTTGTCATCGGTGCAATCAGTGCCTGGTCGCGGCCTCGAGGCGGAGATCGCTGGTAAACGCTATCGTTTGGGCGGATACGCATTTGCACATGCCGCCACAGAGGAGGTAAGGCCAAGCAATTTGTCCGACGAGTCAGATAAAGCGGCTTGTGGGAGTTGCGAGCCGCGCGCCTTGACATGGCTCTACCTCACCCAATTTAGCGATGCAGACTGCATTACGCTTGCGCAGTTCGCCTTGGAAGATCCGTTACGCGAAGAGGCGAAAGAGGTTGTCAGCCGTCTACATCGGCGCGGCATTCGCGTACACCTGCTGTCGGGCGACGCCGAGCAACCGGTCCTCGCGTGCGCGAACGCGCTCGGTATCGGCCAAGATCGCGTGCGCGCTCGATTAACCCCAAGCGAGAAACAGGCGTACGTCTTAACGTTGCGTGATCAAGGCGCCTGCGTGGTTGCCATGGGGGACGGGACTAATGACGCGCCGATGCTCTCTGCCGCGGGCGCAGGCATTGGCTTGGGCAGCGGAAGCAGGCTGGCAGCGTTGAGTGCAGATGCGGTGCAGAGCACCGCGCGAGGCAGCGTGCTGAGCGGCTTGCAGGCCGCGATGTACATTGCAACGCGCGCGCGCCGAATCGTCAATCAAAACCTCGCATGGGCACTCGCCTACAACGCCATCGCCGTCCCTGCCGCGATCGTTGGCGTCGTCACTCCGCTCACCGCGGCGATCGGAATGGCGGCCAGCTCAATGATGGTTGTGCTCAACGCTTCGCGCCTGCGCTTGGACCTTCAGGAGCGCTAGCCGTGGAATCGCTCTGGATCTTAATCCCGCTATCTGTCGTGCTCGCAGTCGGCATTGGCGGCGCCTTCTGGTGGGCTGTCAACAGCGGCCAGTTGGATGACCTCGATAGCCCAGCGGCCAAAGTGGTCATGGATGACGACCGTGCCCCGAGCAACCCGAGCAAAGGCACCCACAGCAAATAGCCGCTCGCCCGCGACTTCGCCCTCGCCACGCACCATCAAACAGACAGGACCTAGCTTTTCAGCGAGGTCACCGCTCCGTTTGATCCACGTCAAAACGGACTTGACCCCGCCTGCGAAGATTCCATCAAGAACAATTGCCCAGGGACTTTCAACATGCAAGCCACTGCCTCGCTGAATCACCCGGCCGCATCGACGTCGGTTTCCGACACCTACAACTACAAGATTGTGCGGCAGTTCGCCGTCATGACCGTGGTGTGGGGCATCGTCGGGATGCTAGTCGGCGTCATCATTGCTGCCCAACTCATTTGGCCCGACTTAACGATGGGAATCCCATTCCTATCGTATGGTCGCTTACGACCGCTGCACACGAACGCCGTAATCTTCGCGTTTGGCGGATCAGCGCTTTTTGCGACGTCTTACTACGTCGTGCAGCGCACGTGCCAGACGCGGCTTCTGTCCGACGGACTGGCCGCATTAACGTTCTGGGGCTGGCAGGTCATCATCGTTCTTGCTGCGATCACCCTTCCGTTGGGTTTCACCTCGGGCAAGGAATACGCAGAGTTGGAGTGGCCGATCGACATCTTGATCGCTGTGGTTTGGGTAGCCTATGCCATCGTGTTCTTCGGCACGATCATGAAGCGCCGCACTCAACACATCTACGTGGCGAACTGGTTCTATGGCGCCTTCATCATCACCGTGGCCGTACTGCACATCGTCAACAGCGCGGCAATGCCCGCCGAGGTGCTGAAGTCCTACTCCGCGTACTCCGGCGTGCAGGATGCGATGATTCAATGGTGGTACGGGCACAACGCGGTTGGATTTTTCCTGACCGCCGGCTTCCTTGGCATCATGTACTACTTCGTTCCCAAGCAAGCGGAACGCCCGGTGTATTCGTACCGCCTGTCGGTGGTTCATTTCTGGGCGCTGATCTTCACGTACATGTGGGCAGGCCCGCACCACTTGCACTACACGGCATTGCCAGACTGGGCACAGTCGCTTGGGATGATCTTCTCGCTGGTGCTGCTTGCGCCAAGCTGGGGCGGCATGATCAACGGCATCATGACGCTGTCTGGTGCATGGCATAAGCTGCGCGATGACCCGATCCTGAAGTTTCTGATCGTCTCCCTCTCCTTCTACGGTATGTCTACGTTTGAAGGTCCGATGATGTCGATCAAGACCGTCAACAGCCTCGCACACTACACCGACTGGGTGGTGGGTCACGTCCACTCTGGCGCTCTGGGCTGGGTCGCATTCATTTCGATCGGCGCGATGTACTACCTCATACCAAGAGTCTTTGGTTTGCGCCAGATGTATAGCGTACCGCTGATTTCCTTGCACTTCTGGATCGCGACACTAGGTGTGGTGCTCTATATCGCCTCGATGTGGATCGCCGGCGTGATGCAGGGCTTGATGTGGCGCGCGGTCAACACGGATGGCACGCTGACCTATACGTTTGCCGAGAGCGTGAAGGCAAGCTACCCGTATTGGACCATCCGACTCATTGGCGGCGTGATGTTCTTCAGCGGCATGCTGATCATGGCTTACAACGTCTTCAAGACGGTATCTGCGGGCAAAGCCTACGACGCGCCAATTCCGCAAGACCTTCCCGCTGGTTCAACGCCGATGCCCGCCTTCGCCAAGGCTGCTTCACCGGCTCAAGGAGACTAATCGATGAAGCTCACCCATGACAAAATCGAGCGCAATGTCGGTCTCATGATCGTACTCATTGTGCTGGTGATCGCCGTCGGCGGATTGGTCGAGATTGTGCCGCTGTTCTTTCAGCGCAGCACCACAGAACCAGTGGCAGGCCTAAAACCCTACACGGCGTTGCAACTGGCGGGACGCGACGTTTACATCCGCGAGGGTTGCTACAACTACCACTCGCAAATGATCCGGCCATTCCGTGCGGAGACCGAGCGCTACGGCCACTACTCTGTTGCCGGTGAGTTCGTCTACGACCATCCGTTCCAGTGGGGAAGCAAGCGTACTGGCCCCGACTTGGCACGCGTCGGCGGTCGTTACTCCGACGAGTGGCATCGCCTGCACTTGCGGCAGCCACGTGACCTAGTGCCCGAGTCCAACATGCCGGCGTACACCTGGCTCGAAAAGGCAAAGCTCGATCCTGAATCCATCGCACCTCGTATGCGAGCGCTGCGGACAGTTGGCGTGCCTTATAGCGAAGATGAAATCAAGGGCGCTGCGGAGGCCGCGAAAGGCAAGAGCGAAGAAGACGCGTTGATCGCGTATCTGCAAGTGCTGGGCACCGCACTAAAAACCAAATAAGGAGCAGACCATGGATCACGCTACGCTGCGCTCAGTCATCACCGTTGTCTCCCTTCTCGTTTTCGTTGGCATCGTCTTCTGGGCCATGAGCGGTCGCAACAAAGATCGATTTGACCAAGCTGCTCAGCTACCGTTTGCCGACGATGACCTCGACTCCAAAGCAATGAAGGAAAGATCATGACCGAACATCTAACCGCCCTCTGGCACTGGTACGTAACGATTGCGACCATCGTGTCGCTGATCGCCTGTGCCATCTTCCTGAAGATGCAGACCACGCGCCGTCTTCCAAAAGGAGAGAAGGCCGAGTTGCATGGCAATGTCTGGGATGAAGATCTTGCCGAACTCAACAACCCACTGCCCAATTGGTGGCGTTGGTTGTTCTACATCACGTTGATATTCTCAGCGCTATACCTCTTGTTTTTCCCGGGGCTCGGAGCATTCGGAGGGAAGCTGGGCTGGAGTTCTACAGGGCAGTATCAAGCCGAGGTGAAGCAGGCAGAAGCGGAGTTTGGCCCGCTGTTCGCGAAGTTCGAAAAAACAGACGTGCCCACACTCGCCAAGGACGCACAGGCGACCGCAATGGGACAGCGCCTGTTCTTGAACTACTGCGCTCAATGCCATGGGTCTGACGCGGCAGGTGGCAAAGGCTTCCCGAACCTAAAGGACAAGGACTGGCTCTACGGCGGTGACCCTGCTGCGATCCTTGCAACACTGAACAACGGTCGCGCAGGCGTCATGCCTGCGATGATCGACGCTGTCGGCGGCGAGGAAGGTGTGAAGGAGGTAGTGAGTTACGTCCGGTCGCTCTCTGGGCTCAAGCACGATGCTGCTCTGGCGGCCAAAGGGCAGGCTAAGTTCGCCATTTGCGCAGCTTGTCACGGCCAAGACGGCAAAGGCATGCGCGCGCTGGGTGCGCCTAACCTGACCGACAACATCTGGCTGTATGGCTCCCCGGAAGAAACGATCGCCGAAAGCATTCGTCACGGGCGTAACAACAACATGCCTGCACAGCTTGAGCGCCTCGGGCCCGCAAAGTTGCACCTCTTGACCGCGTACGTATGGGGATTAGGAGGCGGCGAGCCGCCCATCGCCACCGAGCCAGCTGCACCTACGGTGCCAGCCGAAGCACCGCCGGCTGCAGCCGCGCCAGCTACCGCATCGGCCGCACCGACAAAGAAGTAGCCGACGTGTGGTACGGCCTAAGCTCACCGAAGCCGCCCGGCGCGGCTTTGCGTGTTTGTTAGCTTCGATTGATCATGCCAACAAACCCTAACGTCATACCCATCGCGCCCGCGCCTGCGCCCATTTCGCCACCACCTAACGGCGACGGTGACAACGAGCAAGCGCTGTACGAGGTTCGTAAGAAGATCTATCCACGCGCGGTCACGGGATGGTTTGCCAAGTGGCGTTGGGCCATGGTGTTTCTGACGCAGCTCGTGTACTACGCCACGCCGTGGCTCGTCTGGAATGATCGTCAAGCCGTCTTGTTCGACCTCACCGCGCGCAAGTTCTACATCTTCGGCATCGTGTTCTGGCCACAGGACTTCATCTACCTCGCCGTCTTGTTGATGATCTGTGCCTACTCGCTGTTCTTGTTCACAGCAGTGGCTGGCCGACTCTGGTGCGGGTATGCATGTCCGCAAACGGTGTACACCGAAATGTTTTTGTGGATTGAGCGCGCCATCGAAGGTGATCGGGTCAAGCGCATGAAGTTGGATGATTCACCGCTGAGTGCCAGCAAATTCGGCAGAAAGGCGCTCAAGCACGGCGCGTGGATCGCCCTATCGCTCTGGACAGGCTTCACCCTAGTCGCATACTTCGTTCCGGCTAGAGAGTTAGTCGCGATGGCCGTCGAGGTTCGCATTCCACCATGGGAAACCTTCTGGATTATGTTCTATGGCTTCGCTACCTACGGCAACGCCGGCTGGATGCGAGAGCAAGTCTGCAAATACATGTGTCCATACGCCCGTTTCCAAGGGGCAATGTTTGACCGCGACACGCTGATCATTACCTACGACCCAACGCGCGGTGAACCGCGCGGCCCGCGCAGCAAGAGCGCCGATTACAGAGCCAAAGGGTTAGGCGATTGCGTTGACTGCGGCATCTGTGTGCAGGTGTGCCCGACCGGAATCGACATCCGCAAGGGGCAGCAATACGAATGCATAGGATGCGCGGCTTGCATAGACGGTTGCGATCAAGTCATGGACAAGATGAACTACCCGCGCGGATTGATCCGATACGCGACATTAAACGCTGTGGACCAGCATTGGGGATGGCGCGACATGGTGGGTCGCGTACTCCGGCCACGCGTACTCATCTACAGCAGTGTGTTGGTCATCATTGTGGCGGCCGCAGGCTACACACTGTGGCACCGCGTGCCGGTGAAGGTGGATGTGATCCGTGATCGGACCACACTGGCGCGCGAAGTCGGCGACGGACAGATCGAGAACATCTATCGCCTACAGGTGATGAACACCCAGGAACGCACACAGCGTCTAAAGATAAGCGCAAGCGGCATTGACTCGATCGTTATCCATGACCTGCCGCAACTCGTTGAGGTCGGACCCGCGTCATCAAAACTGCTTCCGGTCGCGGTACGCGTGGATGCAGACAAAGCGAAAAAAGGTATCAGTCGCATCGAGTTCAACATCGTCGCAGTCGACGATGCGGGCCGCCCAGCGCCAGATGTGTTCAGCATTCACGAGAAGTCTGCGTTCTACAAACCTTAAATCATCCGAGGAGTTGCACCATGTCCCCTATCTCTAGCGTCGCACGCAATCCTTGGTACCGCGAGCCGTGGCCGTGGTTGTTGATGGCAGGCCCCGCCATCGTCGTTGTCGCTGGCTTTGTCACCTTATGGCTAGCGCTTAGCGCTCATGACGGGCTTGTGGTGGATGATTACTACAAGCAAGGTAGAGAGGTAAACCGCTCGCTTAAGCGCGACGATGCTGCACGCACACTCGGCCTCGCGGCGACTGTTCGCTTCGACGAAAAACATGATTTAGTGCAGGTAACCCTTCAGTCAGCCAACCCCGAGCCAGCCACCAAGACAACGGGCCTACGGTTGACGCTTGCACACGCTACGCTCGCCGGGCGTGACCAGATCGTTGATCTCAAGCGCACTGGGAGTGGCTTCCAGGGAAACATACAAAGCCTCAGCCCTGGAAAATGGCGCGTGTTGCTTGAGGACACTGGACGCACCTGGCGCCTGCAGCACAACATCGTCGTTGGCCACGGAGCGCTTCCTGAACTCACACTGCGGCCCCCAGCGGAATAGCGGGCCGACCATGTTGCGGGCAACACTGGTGATTCTGTGGCCATCCTTTGTGGCGGCTGGCATCGGCATCAGCATCATCTTCACGCTCATCGACCCAATGGAGTTGGTGGTGCTCGGAGAACATATCCGCGCCTCGCGTACGACCATCTACTCGCTTGGCTTCTTTATCATCTGGGCGATCGCGGCGCTGGCTGCCGCACTGACAAGTTTTCTCCAGCTCGGGCGCAATCCTGGTCCGCGCGAACTCGGCGGCGGTGGCAATGGTGCCGATCGCTCGTGCCCGCCGTAGAGCACTTCTCGCCCGCTTAACCTCATGATGGCGCCGGCCTGCTCACTCCGGCCGCACTGGCCAAGCTGCCCGCGCACCGAATCGGTGCGTCAGCGCTTTGCATCCAACAGGCGCTAGGGGGTGTTTGCTTCGGAAGCGGCTGCAGACGCTCGTCATCGTATTGAGATTGTGCAAGAATCGGCGCACAGGGAGCGTCCAATCGGCGACGCGGTAATCATAAACATTTGCATTAGAACTGTCCGCCATGAGCGCACATCATCAGTTGCTTGGCGTCTCACTCGATGCTGATCGAGACACAATCAAGCGTGAATACGCCAAGCGCCGCGTAGCGCTCGAAAAGAGTTCGCGCATTCCAGACACCGAGCGCGCGAGCATGATTGCCGACTTGGATAATGCATACCGGGCGCTCAACCCTCAACCCGGGGTTACGGGGACCAAAGCAGTACCACTTTACGAGTCCAAAGACGCCCCAAAGGTGATGAGTGCGGCTGGCAAGAAGGCGCTGATGGCGTTGACTGCCTTCGCGGCGCTTGGCATCGTCGGTTATGGGTACTGGCAGTTTGAAGAAAAGAAGCGCATTGAGCGCGAGCAGATCGAGTTAGACCGGATCGCCGCCGAGCAGCGTGCGGCCCGACTTGCACAAGAAGAAGAGCTTCGTAAAGCAGCCGCGCTGAGAGAAATCGAAGAACGCCGCCTCGCAGAGGAAGAGCGCTTGCGCCAAGCGCAGCTCGCGCGCGAGGAGGAAATGAAGGCAGAAAAATACGTCGCGCGGCAACCATTTGTGCCCCGCGTCAAGACCAATGCAGAGCTACGTGAAGAGCGCGCTGAGCGCTCGCGCGAGGCTGAGCAACAATTCAGGACTGCGCTGGAGAACCGCGTTGACCAGATCCGCTCTGAACGTGAAGTCGCGCGCGCGCGCGCTGAGGTACAACGGCAGCAACGCTTTGTTGACCAGAGCCAACGCGAAGAAGATGTTGCTGCTCAGCAGCGGGCCCGCGCGGCGCTGAACGCGGAGCGCCGCGATCAACGCGCCAACAGCACGCCACCACGCTAGTCGCAGTTTCTCGCGCAGTAACCAGAGCGCAACGCAGGCTACGGTTTGCGTTGCCTTGGGTTACCACTCACTGTCTTGAATGTAGCCGTCGACCGCCGCTAATCCGCCTGGAGGCGGAACGCCTGCACGGCTTGATTCAAACGCGCCGCCTGTAGTTTTAGGCTCGCCGCCGCGGCCGCGCTTTGCTCAACCAGCGCGGCGTTTTGCTGCGTGGTTTCGCCGATGTCAGTCACTGCACCGCTGACTTCCTCGATGCCGCGCTTCTGTGCGGCTGTCGCGGTCGCAATACCTGAGATGATGTCGCTGACCTCGCGAACGCGCTCGACGACGCCGTTAATGGTGTCCCCCGTCCGTGCGACCAACTTGTTGCCAGCCTCTACGCTTGCCATCGAGTTAGCGATCAGCGCTTTGATCTCTTTCGCCGCATCGGCAGAGCGCTGCGCGAGTGTCCGTACTTCACCGGCGACCACTGCGAATCCTCGACCTTGCTCGCCAGCACGCGCAGCTTCGACAGCCGCGTTAAGCGCCAAGATATTGGTTTGAAACGCGATGCCGTCGATAACGCCGATGATGTCACCAATCTTCTTTGACGCAGTGCTGATCTGACCCATGTTGCTGACGACATCGCGCACCATCGCGCCGCCTTGATCGGCAGCGGTCGACGTCGCGCTTACAACGCCGCGCGCGCGCTCAGTCTCGTCGGTGTTGCGGCGAACTTTTTCGGTGAGCCCTTCTAGCGAATTGCTGGTTTGCTCCAAGCTCGAAGCCTGCGCTTCGGTGCGTGACGAGAGGTGATCATTGCCCATCGCAATCTCTGCGGACACGGTATGGATGTTTTCGCTCGCATCGCGGATTTCGCGCACGACACGGTCTAGGCCTCCCTGCATTTCGCTGAGCGCTCGAAGCAGCTGCGCTAGTTCATCGTCGCCATCAACATGGACCGGCTTGGATAAATCTCCCGAGGCGATGGTTTGTGCGATGCGCTTTGCGGAAGCAACCTTTGAGCGCACCGAGCGCACTATGACGACGCCCATCAACACTGAAATGATTGTGGCGAGGGCCAAGGCGATGAGAATCGCGCGTTCGGTCACGGTCGCCATTACCTCTAGTGCATCGCCACGCGCCCTGGACTGTGCGCGCTCCTTATCGAGTTGCACGCGCGCCAGGTTCTCTGCTTCGTCGGTACTGCTCTTGAAGGCCATAGACGCATCTGCGGCATCCAGCGAGTCTTTGAACTCGCCGTTTTTCGCGCGGCTGGCGAAATCGCGGAATCCTTTCGCGTACGCGGTCGCGCGTTGCTCGATGGATTCGAGATTCGCCATCGACTCTTTGGTGCCGCGCTGCCCGGCCTTTTTGAGGTCGGCGATAGTCAGCGTTGCGTCCTTGTAGGCAGCTTCCCAGCGAACCGCGAATTCCTCGACCCGTCGCGGGTCCGCCACCTCAATGACGATATCCTTTTCTGCCTGCCGAAGCTTAGCGAGAAGCTGACCGAGCTCGGCCAAGCGCACCACTTGCGCGATCTCCCCGTCGATCAGCGCTCGGTTCTCGGATTGCAAGCGATGCATGCCCCAAAAACCCGCGCCGCCGACGAGCACCAGCGCGACGACACTGGTCGCAACGAGCAGCACCAAACGCGCGGAAATGCCTTGTGGGAGCCATGTTCGCCTAACCGGGCTGATCACGTCATCCAACGCATCGCTAGGCGGTTCGGCCTCGGTAGCAGGCTTATCTGCCGACCACGGCAGTTTGGCGAATAAATGTGAGAGCTTTGATCGGAACGAAGGGTTCAACATGTTGGCATCGGTCAAGGAAAAAGCGCACCAAGAACGCCCTTGCGAAACACGTCACAAGAGGTTCGATAGTGAGGTTATCGGCGTCGGTCCGAAAAAGCTGAGTCCGTCGCCGGCCCCGTCCAGTGGCGGCGAGGCTAAACCCCTATCGCGTCGCGCTGTCGCCAACTAAGGCGTGCACAGACCAATGCATGCGATCGCGCGATCAGGGCGCGGAGCGTCTCTGCAGGCATGCGCTTTGTATCTTGAAGTTGCACCCAGCCCGCGCGCGCCAAAAGTACGGCCCCGGGATGAAGCCCGGTTGATCGGAAATCTCTAGGAAGCGCTCTGTGTCCACTTTGAAGGAGACCTTCACAATCCCGGAGGGCAACTGGCAGACGACTGCGAACATCTTCCCGGCAACGCTGAAAACCTGATCCTCCCCCACTTCACGTCGTGGGTTGCTGCGGGCAGCGCTAGGCAGAACCATTTGAGTTGCAAGAGCGTCATTTGGGTGGAGTGAGACTTTCGAGATGGAGATAGAGTTTGACTTGCGAAAATTTAATACTATTGCCTCTGATTCTCGTTGAAACTATGGTTTCTGAGACTCAGTCTGATCACAAAATACAATCGTTGCGCTACTTTGGTGCGATCAAAAAAGGATGACCGGCGACCATCCGCGTCGCGCGCAGACGCGATGGTCTGACACTCTTGCAAGCACGGAACCATCTGTCCTCCGGAGCCCACAGGGCGCCCGTTCATCACCCCATGCAGTTTCCAGCGCAATGCTTCGCATTGGCTCGTTCGAGTTGCTGCTGGATGTGAACTTGCTCCAGAAGGACGGTAAGAGTCTTAACGTCGGGGCTCGCGCGATCGGAGTGCTACGGTGTCTCGCTGCGCGACCAGGGCAGACAGTATCAAAACAAGTCTTGCTGCAAGAAGCTTGGATCGACGAGAGCGGACACAAGTTGGTTGTCGAGACCGGAAGCCTACAAGTGCAGATTCACAACTTGCGCAAGGCGATGGGCGCGACGCAATCAAGACAGTAATGGATCGTGGTTATCAGCTCGCGCTACCCGTGTCCGTGCCGACCTTGGCACCACCCAGCTTCCCGGTTCCCAACCTTGTTGAACCCTTGGTCGGACGCGATGATGACGACTCGCTGCTGCGGCAAGTGCTGGCGGACCATCGGCTTGTGACAATCATCGGCGCTGGCGGCGTTGGCAAGACATCCCTTGCGACAAGGGTCGCAAGCTCACTTGACCAGAGCACGACGCACTGGATCGCGCTCGCGCTGCTCACGTCCAACGACGAACTTATCCGCATCATCGCGGCAGCAACTCGCAGTGAAGTGAGCGTACAGGCCGCCGAAACGTCGGCTGAATCGTTGGCCCGTGCCATGCGCAATTTCTCAGGGCTGCTGGTCCTGGATAACGCTGAGCATTTGATTGACTTAGTTCGAACATTTGTGGCGTCGGTGCTCGCGCACGCGCCCCACACTCGTTTCTTGATCACATCACAGGTGCCACTCCGAGTCTTCGGGGAGCAGATTTATCCACTCCTGCCACTTGCCACACCGAATCTTGATGCGAGCAGTGCGGAAGTTGGCCGCAAATGCCGCAGTGCGGTTCTTCTTCAAGGTGGCGCCAATGGGGACACCGTCTGATGCCGATTTCGCCCTTGTCAAGACGGTGGGGCGCATTACCCGCGCATTGAACGGAAACCCATTAGCCATTCATCTGATTGCGGCCCACGCGCAGGCGCTCGATGTCGAAAGACTTGACGGGCCGGTTGAGCGCCTTTTTGACTTAACGTCTGTCCGCACCGATCAGCCGCTACGTCAGCATTCTCTGAATGACGCTTTCGATTGGAGCCTAAAGCTCTTGGACGACGACGCAAAGCGCGTCTTCCATTTGCTGGCGCAGTTTCCGGGAGGCATCAGCTCTCGAATACTTGCTCTTGCAGCAGCAAAGCTGGGCTTTGAGTTTGTGAGAGTAATCGCTTTGGTAGGCGAGCTGCTTGATCGCTCACTGGTCTTCCGCGCCAACCCGACGGCGCGAATCGTCGTGCCAGAAGCGGCACGACACTACAGCATGAAGCTCGCCGAAACCAATGGGACGCGGGAGTCGCTTGAGCGCACGTTCATCGACATCATGGCGCAGCATTCGCGCAACTGCGAGCATACGTTTTGGTTCTCCCCCGTGGCATTCTGGCGCGCCGAGTTCATGCCTGAGGCCGAAAACGTCCGCGCTGCTTTCATCCTTGCAGCCGAACGTCGATACGACGAACCCGTTGCCATGCTTGGCCTAGCAGTACGGCACGCATGGGCTGAGGATGGACTCTTGCCAACACCACTTGGCCTGCGCGACGTGATGATCCCTGAGCGGCTAAACGGCGCACGCGCGAGCGAAGAGGCAATCTATCGAGTATTCGATGCGCTAAGCGGCCTGCACGCGAGCATCTGGGAGACGATCCAAGAGTTGGAAGCTCGCAAGCATGGCTTCAATGACAAGGAACACAATCTTTGGCTGGGACTTGCTTACCTCGGCGAATGCACTTCGGCCGCAAACTACGACTTGCCACATGCGAAGATGTGCCGGATGCGCGCGGCAGAGCACTTGCCTGAGTGGGAAGCAACGCCCATCGTGCTGCAGTTCATGCTTTCGGCGAAAGGTCTGGTCTCACAAGCTTCGGGCGAGCTCGATGCGGCACAAGAGGTTTTTTGACCGCCGGGTGCTGCTGTCGGACGAGTGCAGCACGGGCATCTATGGAATGGCCGTAACTGATGCACTGGATTGCGCGTGGCGGCGTAAAGATGTTGCGCGACTCATGTCAACTTGGGAGCAGTTTCTCGCAGACGCTTCGAGGATCGGCCAAGCGGGCCGCATCGGCTTGCTCACGATCTGGATTGAAGCGTTTTCAACGCTAGGTGATGTCGTACGCGCGAGCGACGCATCCCGTCGATTGCGCGACATTGTCCAAGTCAGCAATGTATTTGAGCTTTGGACGATCAACAGCTTCGCTTGCTTCGCGCTCGCCTGCGGCGGTCCTGCTCTCGCCGCGGACATCATGGCCAACGGTGAACACTTGGAGGCGCGCAGCAAGGTGCACCGAGCGCGACTTAACCAGAAGGCCACCGCCGACATCCTCGGGCAAATTGACCAGAACCTCCTGCGCGCCGCCCGCGACCGCACGCTCCCGATCACGCTGAGCGAGATGCTGCGTCGCTGCTCGGCTCACGCCGACCGAATTTTAGGAAACAAAGGATGACCCCCAGTATTGGCGGGGTGTTTCAGGTTTTTGCCCGAAAACGCGCGTATTTACTGGGGTTTTACTTTCTTTGGATCGACCACTTGATAGAAGGTTTCGTTGGGCTTGATCATGCCCAACCCCACACGGGCGCGCTCTTCGACCGCGGTGAGGCCCTCTTTAAGGTCGCGCACGTCTGCATCTAATCCAGCATTCCGCTGCGCAAGCTTGGCATTCTTTTCCTTCTGCGCACTCAGCTGTTGATTCACGTCCCACACGCGCAACCAGCTACCCTTACCGATCCAGAGTGGATACTGGATAGCGACGATGAGCGCGATAAGCGTGTGGGGTAGATACTTCATTGGTCAGTACGAGAGGCCAATGACTTCGCAACTGCATCGGCGACCGAGTCGGCAAACTGTCTAGGCACCACGCTCAGATTGTTTGCCTCTTCCATCCCGTGACCTTATCGCAGGTTGTAGTACGCCGATTTGCCGGGGTAGCTCGCAGCGTCGCCAAGCTCTTCCTCGATGCGCAATAGCTGGTTGTACTTCGCCATGCGATCCGAGCGCGATGCCGAGCCGGTCTTGATTTGTAACGCGTTCGTCGCCACCGCGATATCCGCGATGGTTGTGTCTTCAGTTTCACCGGAGCGATGCGAGATGACAGCGGTGTAGTTCGCGCGCTTCGCCATTTCGATGGCCGCAAAAGTCTCGGACAGCGTGCCGATTTGATTGACCTTGATGAGGATCGAATTTGCGACGCCCTTCTGGATACCTTCGCGAAGAATCTTCGTATTCGTAACGAACAAATCATCGCCGACGAGCTGCACCTTCTTACCGAGCCGCTCGGTCAGCAGCGCCCAACCGTCCCAGTCGTCTTCGGCCATGCCATCTTCAATCGAAACGATGGGGTATTTGTCGCACCACGTGGCAAGAATATCGACGAACTGGGCCGACGAAAACGATAGTTTCTCGGCCTCGAAGCGGTACTTACCCTCTTTACGAAACTCGCTGGCCGCGCAATCCAAGCCAATGAGAATATCCTGTCCTGCGACATAGCCCGCTTCTTCAATTGCCTTGACTGCATATTGAATCGCTGACTCGTTGTTCGGCAAATTCGGCGCGAAACCACCCTCGTCGCCGACGTTCGTGTTGTGGCCCTCAGCGTGCAGAATTTTCTTGAGCGTGTGAAACACCTCGACACCGGCGCGCAACGCTTCGCGGAACGTTGGAAGCCCCGCCGGGATGATCATGAACTCTTGCATGTCGAGCGGGTTGTCTGCGTGCGCGCCGCCGTTGATGATGTTCATCATCGGGACCGGCATTTGCATCGGCGCGGCTCCGCCCAGATAGCGATACAGCGAAAGCCCCGTTTCATCGGCTGCTGCCTTGGCACACGCCATCGACACCGCAAGAATCGCGTTGGCGCCCAAGCGCGACTTCGACTCAGTGCCATCGAGTTCGATCATGGTGCGATCGATAAACGCTTGCTCTGCGGCGTCGAGTCCGATGATGGCTTCGCAGATTTCCGTGTTGATGTTCTCGCACGCCTGCAACACACCTTTGCCGAGGTAGCGGCTGGCGTCTTTATCACGTAACTCAATCGCTTCACGCGATCCAGTCGATGCACCAGAGGGTACGGCAGCGCGGCCAATTACACCTGACTCGAGCAAAACATCGGCTTCAACAGTAGGGTTGCCGCGTGAATCCAAAATCTCGCGGGCGATTACATCAACAATAGCGGTCATAAGACAAACAATCCAGAAGACGAAAAATCTATGAGAGTTACATCAATTTCTGTTCGGCGAATCCGCGCTGCTTTACGAGTGCGTCGATTTCTTTAAGCACTTAGAGCAGCTCCTTCATCATCGGCAGAGGCCAA
>JAJTHU010000268.1 GCA_021300055.1 Nitrosomonadaceae bacterium
AACGTAAAGGTCATCGAAGTGCCACCGGGGCCACCAGTATTGGCGCCAATCGTTGCAGAGATATATGGCCCAGAGGCCGAAGGGCGACGCGACTTGGCCCGTGCGGTTCGCAAGGTGTTTAGTCGCACCGATGGAGTCACTGACGTTGACGACACAACGATTGCCGAGGCACCACGCCTGCTCATCAACATCGATCGACGCAAAGCAGCGCTACAAGGTGTGAGCCAACAGGAGATCGTCCAGACCCTGGGTACTGCCATCTCCGGCCTGCCTGCGACCTACTTGCGCGATGCGAGCAAGTACGCCGTGCCCGTTACCTTACAACTAGCACCGGAACGACACGGTGATCTGGACGCCCTACTTGCACTGCGTGTACGCACAGAGCGCGGGCAACTCATACCAATCAGCGAACTGATGAACATCGTCGACAGCACCCGGGAGCAGCCGCGGTTTCGAAAGGATCTACTGCCCGTCGAGTACGTGATGGGCGACATGGCCGGAAAAATTGATAGCCCCTTGTATGGCATGTTTGCGATGCGCAAGAACGTCGTAGCTCTGCCAACAGCAAACGGTGGTGAAGTGCGCGAGTACTTCATCCGCACCCCAGAGGACGCGCTGCGCAACTACGCCATCAAGTGGGATGGCGAGTGGCAGATCACGTACGAAACGTTCCGCGATATGGGAGCAGCGTACGCCGTTGGTTTGGTTCTGATTTACCTTTTGGTCGTCGCTCAGTTCGGCTCGTACCTAACGCCGCTCATCATCATGGCGCCGATTCCACTCACCATCATCGGCGTGATGCCGGGACACGCTCTGCTGGGCGCACAGTTCACCGCAACGAGCATGATTGGCATGATCGCCCTCGCAGGCATCATCGTCCGCAATTCCATCCTGCTTGTCGACTTCATTGAACTAGAGGTCAAGCGCGGAGCAGAACTCAAGCGGGCCATTGTAGACGCCACCATTGCTCGCGCACAGCCCATCGCCCTTACTGGTGTCGCCGCCATGTTGGGCGCGCTCTTCATTCTGGACGACCCGATCTTCAACGGCCTCGCGATTTCCCTCATTTTCGGCATCTTTGTCTCGACCTTGCTAACGCTGGTCGTCATCCCGTTACTTTATTTTGTCGCGTATCAGCGAACAAGCTGTCCCACCCCATCACCCCAAGGAGAAATCACATGACCTCATGGCGAATCGTTCGCGTCGTTGCAGGTGGCTTTGTTTTGCTGTCGCTAGCGCTCGGTGTACCGGGCAGTCCGCTTTTCATCAGCCAGTGGTGGCTTGCGTTCACCGCGTTTGTCGGGCTTAACCTGCTGCAAAGCGGAGTCACGAAGTGGTGCTTGATGGAGCAACTACTTCGCAAAGCGGGTGTGCAGAGCGGCTGTTAAGCCAAGATCAGGGCGTCACCGCCCCTACTCGGGTGCTTGGGTCGGAAGTAGCACTCTGAAGGTCGCACCCGAATCTTCGCTCGCGGCGACTTCAATGCTGCCGCCGTGCATCAGTACGATCTTGCGTGATGATGCGAGCCCAATCCCGTGCCCTTCAAACTTCGCCGAGGAATGCAGCCGTTGGAAGCCCGCAAACACTCGTTCCACGTGGCTCATGTCAAAGCCGACCCCGTTATCGGCAATGACGATCTCCGCCAGCCCGTCGTTTCGCTCGACACGTCGGACTGCAATGCTCGCGTCCGGACGATGCCGGGTGAACTTAACTGCGTTACCCAACAGGTTTTGGAATACAGTGCGCAGCAATACAAGATCACCAGCGCAATCGCCAAGGGCGCCAATCTCCCACTCGATGCCCCGATCTGGGTTAGCCATGGCCAAGTCATCGCGAATGCCGCCAACGAGCATATCCAAGTCGATGTGGCTCCACTTAATCGCCTTTGCGCCCAACGTGGCGAGGCTGAGTAAGCTATCGACTAGCTGCGCAAGATTTCGCCCTGCCTCAGTTGCACGGGCGAGATGCATCGAGGTCCGTTCATCGGACTTCACGATCGGTGTCGCCAAGGCTAGGCCCACGAACCCTGTCACCTGACCGATCGCACCGCGAATATCGTGGGCGGCGCGCTGCGAAACCGCCGTGAGCTCCTCGTTAGCACGCCGCAACTCCGCCGTACGTGCTTGCACTTTGGCTTCGAGCGCTTCATTTGCTTCTTGAAGCTTGGACTCCGCGAGGCGGCGCGCGCGTAATTCGTCAGATAGGCTTGCAAAAGCGCGCCGCTGCAAGTTCACGTAAAGGGCGACTGGCACAATCGTGAGCAGGAGGGGCATCACAAAAAGTGCGGCGACTGCGAGTGGGGGCGAGTTGAAGACGATTGGTAGACCGAGAGCTTCACGACCACCGAGCGCAAGAAAAAAAGCGAGGCCGATGCTGAGTGCACCCGCAACCGCGGCGGTCCGTAGGCCGAGCAGAACGCCCCAGTGCATCACTGCTGGTATCAGCAGCATCAGTTGCACGGCGGGGGAAAAAACAGCGACTACCGCGCCGAGAAGATACAGCACGCTGCAGTGCAGAACTGAAGCTGCGCGGATCAGTCCTCGGCTCTTCAGCCACCAAGAGAGTAGCGTTGCCCCCAGCCAGGACGTACATGCGACCATGGCAGCAGGCTTATTGGCTGCGACAAATGGGATGTGTACCGCAAATAGAAACACCAAGAGCACCATCGCGCTCATCAAAATGGCGTGCAACATGATGGCCGTGCGTGATTGCGCTCCCTCCACGAGTGAGGGGGGCGCGAGCAAGCGCTGGAGCCAAACGTCCATGAATGAGAGTGAGCGTGGTTGGGTGACCGGGGATTGTAGCTTGAGGCGAGCAGCAACGTTTTTGCAGGGGGGCTCGGTGGGAGAGTCGCTCGGGGATTGTTCAGAAATCGCTGAAGGCG
>JAJTHU010000037.1 GCA_021300055.1 Nitrosomonadaceae bacterium
CCCCCAATGACTTTTTGCGCTCGCGCGAACAGCTTCAAGATGTGCTTGCTTGGAAGCCGTTTTGGCACGCATTGGCCAAAGCCGAGACCGCCGCACAACCTAGCTTGGTACAAGCAGTGGTGGACCATTTTTCAGTGGCGCGCCATTTTGGAATCAACGTCAACTCAGCCCCGCCGTTGGTTCTGGCGTCGATTCCGGGAATCGACCCAGCCAAGGTAAATGCGCTGCTTGATCGTCGACGTGCTGCGCCCTTACGGTCTGTGGCAGACCTCGTTCCGTTCAGCAATGGCCCACTCGATGAAGACACGAACGGCTTCGTGGGCGCGAACGATTGGCGCATCCGCGTTGAACGTCCCGAATTGCCCTTCCTGCTAGAATGTCAGCTGACGATAACACCCGGTGATCGTGAAAGACCAGCCCGGGTAACATCTTGCACGCGTCAACCGATCCGCACGGCCTCACAATTGACTGACGCGTCGATCCGTCGCGCCCTTGAGAGCGATCGGGTGTCTTTACTGACAACCCCGCCTGATCGCGGGACAACAACGCGCCCACGTACGAATGACGAGTTATCGGAACAATCCTACGAGCCGCCTGAATGGTTGGGCCAATTCTCTGGTCTCGCTGCTGGCACCCCTCGGGCTGCGCCGCGCTAGCGATTTCGATCCGAGCCGGCACTACATTCAGTCAGCGGCTGGCGTACAGACGCCCAGCGGTAGAGCGGACGCGCCCCTTTGGGTTGTTTCGCAGTCGCTATATGTTTCCAAATGGGTCGATTTGGCGCACGTACCTGCTGCCGAACGTGAAGACTCGATCCGCCTCGCCGCGGCGGGATGGACGCCCTTCGCAGAGACCGCGCACTACGTACTTTGGTTTGCCAAGGGGGCGTTGTTGTGCGCCTGGGACCAGGCGTTAGTGTCGCACTCACAGACTGGCGCGGGCTACAACGACGACAGGACAGTTCCCGAAGTCGCTTTGATCGAAACACCTTTGGCTGCGGCGGGCGGCGGTGTTCATTTTGGCGCGGTGCAAGGACTTGCGGGGATTTCACTTCGCGCGTTCAATGCTGACGCAATCGTGCTCGAACAGTATGCGGGCCAAGCGTTAACTGATATTGCTTGGCGCATGTTCCAACGCGCTGCAGGTGCACCGCCATCCGATGCTGCACCTACACTTGCGCCAGCAAAGTGGCGCAGAGAGCCCGTCGGCAACTCGCTCGCAACGCCGACAGGGGGAGTATCGCCAGCAGAGCTAAGGTGGGTGATGGCCGTTGCGATGCTGCTTGCCCTCCCGACCATTTGGTACGCTAACCAAGCGCTTCAGTATGCAAACGCCGCGCGCGACGCTCGACAGCGTGCCGCGGCCACCGAGAAAGAATTGAATGCAACGCTAACCGCGCGGCGCGGTGCATTACAGACGCTCGAGCGCGCAGAGCAACTACATCAACTGCTCAGTCGACCCAATCACATCGCACTTTTTGCTCGCGTCAATGACGTCATCAGCCAGCTTGGCAAGACCGCGAGTTTCCAAGTTGTCGAGTGGGATGTACGCGAAGACCAGCTACGGTTCGTGTTGCTCGCCACTGGCGAGGCACCGCAAGCCACAACGCTCGTGTCTGGCTTTGAAAAAGTCGCAGGCTTTGCGGATGTAGGCGCAACCATCGAAGGTAACAGAGCGACCGTTAAGCTGCGCTTAGCGCCAGTCGTCCCCTCAGCCGCTGCAAGCAATGTGCCCCCCGCGGCCACGGACCCGTCGCCGCTTGCAAAACCACTCGCGGTGTCGAACCTCAATCCAAGCCCCCGGAGTGATGCGTGATGAGCACTCAGGGTCAAGCAAATTCTCCGTTGCACGAACTCCAAGAGAACCGACGGCTGCGTTTTGGCGTCTATTTGATTGTTGCCCTACTTTGGGTGTACGGCATCACTAGCCTCCGGGATATCAGCGTACGCGAAGCCAACAACTGGAAGCAGGCTGAGGCCGATATCCTCCAGTCGAAAACGGTTGCCGCCACCGCAGATTGGACCACGCGGGAAATGCAAGCACGAAGCGCACTTACAGAACTTGAGGGCTATCTGTGGCGAGACGGTAGCCTCGGATTTTCCCAAGCGGCATTCCAAGAGCGCATCGCGCAAACTTTGAGCCGGGCCGGGGCAAATGCGCCCTCGATTCGCGTTTCAAACGGCAACGAGGCCTCACCTGCCCAAGCGGCTTTGGCGATCAACACCATTAGCGCACGCGTCCAAACTGAATACCGGCCTAATGTGTTGTTTGGTTGGCTGCGGGATGTCAGCCTACGGCCCGGTGTCCAACAACCACTGATTCTGATCGACAGCATCGTCATACGGGCGCTACCAAATCAACCCGCCACACTCGACCTACAGCTTACAGCGCTGGTCTCTCGCACCCCCGCGACAACCCCTGAGAGCAATAAACCTGCAGGGGTGGCCCGATGAGAAGCCTCGCCATGCGTATGCTTGCGGTGCTTGGAGTGATCGCGATTGCGATGGTCCTCATCACTCCCAAACCAGAATTCGACAGCAAGGGACGCGCGCCTACCGACGCAGGCTGGCGTATGCCGGCCCTTTCGGCCGCCCCCGATACAGATCGGCTCGTAACGAGCCTTTTAGCAAGTCCGGTATGGGGACGTGCCGCTGATAGCACTAATTCCAACGTCAACAACTCAAATTGGCGTCTAGCGGGCATTACCGGCGCGGGCACTGACCGAGTGGTCTTGATCGAACTCTCCGAGTCCCGAATCGTGCCGCTGAAGGCAGGGGATAAGTTTCCCGATGGCACGCTGATCCAATCAGTGCGCGAGAATGGAGTTTGCGTCAGCATCGATGGCAAGCGCCGACTGCTCCCCGTGGACCCAAGTATCGCGCCCCTAGTATGGTAGCCTCAAGCAAACGATGAAGACAAAACTTACCTTTGAACGCCGAGCGCTGCGGACACGCGTTCCCATGCGACTTTTGCCGATAGCCGCTCTCCTCGGTGGATGTGCGACCAGCCCTGGGCTGCCGCCGCCACTCGAGCTGCCAGACCGCCCCGCACAAACCGTGGAGACTGCAGCCAGCATCGCCGCAAGTCGATCTCTTGGTGTTGCGCAGAACCCCTCTCCGCCGATGCCCTCGGCTACCACAGCGGCGGCGGCGCCCAATACTGCGCGGCCCGCAGCGGTTGGCGACATTACGCTGAATTTTGATCAACTCGCCCTCCCTGCATTCATTCAGGCCGTTTACGCGAATGGCCTCAAGAAAACTGTCAGCATCGACCCTGCAGTCAGCGCACGCAAGGATTTGGTCACGCTGCGAAGCGGAAAACCACTCTCTGCCGCGGAAGCCGAGAGCAGTGTACGTCTCTTGCTGAAGAGCTACGGGCTCGCTGTGCAGGACTTGCCGGGACTTACACGCATCGTCCCTGATGCGGCGAACACAGGCTATTTGCCGGAAATCCGCAGGGGTCGCGCCTTGCCCGAAACGCCGTTGCCGTTGAGACCCATCTTCCAACTGGTCGAACTTCAAGTCGTCAGACAACCAGAGATTACCGGCTACATACGCACACTTTTTTGGAGAAAAGCTTCGACTCACAGAGGACCCCACCCGCAACTCCATTCTGATGGCGGGCAACGGCGAGGACATTCAGGCGGCGCTTGAGGCTATCCAAGTATTGGACCAGCCTATGTTCAAGGGACGAAACTCCATACGCATCTCCCCGACGATCTGGTCGGCAGATGAGATGGCGCGGCGCCTGACCGAAATCCTCACCCAAGAGGGGTATGCCGTAGGGACCACAAACCCAGGGGGAATCCAGTACCCAATTACCATGTTACCAATTTCGGGCATAAACAGTGTCATCGTTTTTGCGAGTTCTAAAGAGGTTCTCAATCACATCGTCGAATGGGCGACACTGCTCGACAAACCTCAAGAACGAACAGTCGGGCGCGCTTTCTTCAGCTATGCCGTACGCAACACGGACGCCTCTCGTTTGGCTGAGACTGTCCAGCAACTACTATCTGGTGGTTCGCGTCCTGTGTCGACGGCCGGTGCTACAACGCCCGCACCCACCACACCCGGTGGCGTCGTCGTGGATAAAGCGACCAATACGTTGCTTTTTCGAGCAAGCGGCGATGAATACACCGATTTGGTACGTATGCTGCGTGAGCTCGATCGCGCGACACG
>JAJTHU010000295.1 GCA_021300055.1 Nitrosomonadaceae bacterium
TCTGGGTCAGGCGCACAAGGCAGACGAGGCGCGCGCCAAAGGCCCAAACGGCGCATTGCTCGGCATTCCTATCGCCCACAAGGACATTTTCGTGACCCGCGGCTGGCGCTCGACCGCCGGTTCGAAAATGCTGGCGAACTACGTGTCGCCGTTCGACGCCACGGTGGTCACGCAATTGGCGGGCGCCGGCGCGGTATGCATCGGCAAGCTCAACTGCGACGAGTTCGCCATGGGCTCGTCGAATGAAAACTCGGCGTTTAGCGCGGTCAAAAACCCGCTTGACCCCACCCGCATTCCCGGCGGCTCGTCGGGCGGTTCAGCCGCCGCGGTCGCGGCGGGCGTCGTGCCCGCCACGACCGGCACAGACACAGGCGGCAGCCTGCGCCAACCGGCCGCGATGTGCGGCATCACCGCAATCAAACCGACCTACGGGCGCGTCTCGCGCTACGGGATGATCGCCTTTGCCTCATCGCTCGACCAAGGCGGACCGATGGCCCACACCGCCGAAGACTGCGCCCTGATGCTCGACTCGATGTCCGGCTTCGACCCCAATGACAGCACCTCACTCGACGTGAACCAGTGCGCACCAACGGACAAAGTGTCCATCTGGCGCGGCTTTTCAGCCGAAATTGCCCGAAACACCTCGCCAAATAAGGAGTTTGCTGGACTGCGCGTGGGTGTGCCCAAGGAGTTCTTCGCTGATGGCCTAGCGCCCGCCGTGCGCGAGAAGGTTGAGGCGGCCATCGCATTTTTCGTGTCGCGCGGCGCCGAACGCGTCGAGATCTCGTTGCCGCGTACGTCACTCGCCATTCCCGCCTATTACGTTATCGCCCCCGCCGAGGCGTCGAGCAACCTCGCGCGCTTCGACGGCGTGCGCTATGGGCATCGCGCTGCCGACTACACCGATCTCAACGACATGATCGCCAAGAGCCGCGCCGAAGGGTTCGGTCGCGAGGTGCAGCGCCGCATCCTGACAGGCACCTATGTGCTGTCGCACGGCTACTACGACGCCTATTACCTGCAAGCGCAGCGCGTGCGTTGGCTCATCGCGCAGGATTTCCAGCAAGCGCTGGCGCAGTGCGACCTCATCATGGGCCCGGTGGCACCGACCACCGCGTGGAAGTTCGGCGAAAAATCCGCCGACCCGGTCGCCATGTACTTGGAAGACATCTTCACGCTCGGCGTGTCGCTCGCGGGTCTGCCGGGCATGTCGGTGCCGTGCGGCGTCGATGAATTACAGCTACCGATTGGCTTGCAAATCATCGGCAACTACTTTGACGAAGCGCGCATGCTGGCGGTGGCGCATCGCTACCAGCAACTCACCGGGCAGCTGGATGGCTTGTCATGAGCAGCCCACTCATCCAAGGTTGGGAAGTCGTTATCGGCATCGAAACGCACGTCCAGCTACAGACCAATTCCAAGATTTTTTCAAACGCCTCGACCAAGTTCGGCGCTGCGCCGAACACGCAAGCGAGCGCGGTCGATCTGGCGCTGCCCGGCACGCTGCCGGTGCTCAACGGGCAGGCGGTGGAATGCGCCATCAAATTTGGTTTGGCCGTCAACGACGGCGACAGCCGTAATGTCGCGCGCCGCTCGGTGTTCGCACGCAAAAACTACTTCTATCCCGATCTTCCCAAGGGCTACCAAATTTCGCAGTTTGAGCTGCCGGTAGTCACGGGCGGTTTCGTCGATATCCAAGTCGGTGAGGGCGGGAAAGGTGAGAGGGCTTACACGAAGCGCATCCAGCTCACCCGCGCTCATCTCGAAGAAGACGCGGGCAAATCGTTGCACGAAGGCCTCGAAACACCGGGTGTGTCGGGCATCGACCTTAACCGCGCAGGCACACCGCTGCTCGAAATCGTCAGCGAACCGGAAATGCGTTCGGCCGCAGAGGCGGTGGCGTATGCGCGCGCGCTGCACGGGATCGTCACGTGGATTGGCATTTGCGACGGCAATATGCAGGAGGGCTCGTTCCGCTGCGACGCGAACGTGTCGGTGCGGCGCCCGGGCGCGCCACTGGGCACGCGCTGCGAAATCAAAAACGTGAATTCGTTCCGCTTCTTGGAGCGCGCGATTCAGTACGAAGTACGTCGGCAAATCGAGCTGATCGAAGACGGCGGCACGGTGGTGCAGCAAACGCGACTTTACGACGCGGACAAGGACGAAACCCGCGCCATGCGCTCGAAGGAAGATGCGATGGACTATCGCTACTTCCCCGATCCAGATTTGCTGCCGTTGATGATCGCGGACGCGAAGATTGAGAAGACCCGTTTGGGCATGCTGCGCGGTGACGCTATCGACGTCCCCGCATCAGCGCGCCAACACCTTGTCGCGTCGTTCGGCTTAAGTCCGTACGACGCACAGCTGCTGACCCAAAGTCGCGCCGCCGCTGACTGCTTTTTCGAAGCCGAACAAAGCTCTGGTGGGCAAGCCAAGCTCTGCGCCAACTGGATCAACGGCGAACTTGCCTCGCAACTCAATCGCGACGGCATCGATATCAGCGCCTCTCCGGTTAACGGTATCCAGCTCGGCAAGTTGGTGAAGCGCATTGCCGACGGCACGCTGTCATCCAAGACAGCCAAAGAAGTCTTCGGCTACATGTGGGCAGGCGAACTCGGCGGCGACCCGGACGCCATCATCGAAGCACGTGGACTCAAGCAAGTCTCTGACGTGGGTGCGATCGAAAAATTAGTCGACGAGGCGATTACCAACAACGCGAAGTCGGTTGCCGAGTACAAGACAGGCAAAGAGAAGGCCTTGCAGGCGATCGTCGGTCAGGTGATGAAAGCCTCGCAGGGCAAGGCCAATCCAGCGCAAGTCAACGAGCTGTTGCGCAAGAAGCTCGCGTAGGAGCGCAACGGATCAACGACGCGGCGCGGGCGCGGATTAACGACGCGGCGCGGGCGGCGCGGGCGGCTGGTAGCCCCGCGGCAGGGCCGCTTCGATCAGGACGTTGCCTTTTTCATCAAGGATCGTGCCTGGACGCATGCCTGACTTGAGGCGACGGAAGCGGTCTTTTTCGCCTTCGTAGCGTGCGGTGATCTCGGCGCGGTCGGCTTCAAGACGATCGATTTCGACTTGCAGCGTCTTGCGGTCATTCGTCGCACGGTCAAAGTCTGCCTGTAATTGAGGCGGGATCTCGCGGCTACGCGCCTTGCTGTCTTTTGGCGCCTCTTTTCCGTCCTTGGCGTCTTTGGCGTCCTTCGCTTCTTTGGCTTCGCGTGCCTCACGCTCTTCCCGGGCCTTGGTCGCTTGGCTACGCCCGGCGACGTAAAACTCCATTTGGCTGTTGATCTTCACCAAGCGCGCGTCGAGGTCGGCCATGCGGTTATCCAAGAACTTCCGACGCTGGGTCAGCTGTGCCAAGTCTTTGTCACGCACGACGTCGATTTCGCGTTCGGCGCCATAAGTACCCAGCAAGGCCAAATCTTTCTGGCGCTGTTCAAACACGCGTCTGTCGTCGGCCGCCTTTTTCGCGGCAGCTTCGTCACGCGCCTTCTGCTGCTCGGGCGTCAGCGGGGCGTCTAGGGTGCGAAGTGGGCGCCCCTGCTTATTAAGCTCGGTAACGTCTTTTTTCGCGCACGCCGCTGGCATCGTCTGGCCATAGTGCGTCACGCCCTTTTCATCGGTGCACTTGAACAGCGTCGACTGCGCCACGCTCTCAGACGCGGCGAGCACGAGCGCGACACACAGGGCAAGGCGACAAGAGAAAAGTGGCATGGTGAGCAGCGAAAAGGGTGGTGGCAACGTCGAGCTACGCGCCGGATTCAGCACCCGTATTGAGCGCGATAAGCAGCAATTTTGGCGAGTTTATCTGCTTCCCCTTCTTTTGCCGACAGGAAAGCGACGATATCGCTCAGTGTTGCTACCGCAATAACGGGGATGCCGTGCTGCTGGCTGACTTCTTGGGCCGCTGAAAGTTCGCCCAAACCGCGCTCTTGGCGGTCTAGCGAGATCACAACCGCCGCTGGCGTCGCACCCGCATCCCGAATCATGGCCACCGATTCACGCACTGACGTCCCCGCCGAGATAACGTCGTCGACGATCAGAACCCTTCCGGCAAGCGGCGCGCCGACGATCAGACCGCCTTCACCATGTTCCTTCGCCTCCTTGCGGTTAAACGCAAACGGCACATTTCGGCCTCGCTCGGCTAACTTGATGGCCATTCCGGCCGCCAAGGTGATCCCCTTGTAGGCGGGGCCGAAGATCATGTCAAAACCCACGCCCGAATCCAGCGCGGCATCGGCGTAAAACGCCGCGAGCTTGCCCATGGATGCGCCGTCGTTAAACAGGCCCGAATTGAAGAAGTAGGGGGAAAGGCGACCGGCTTTGGTTTTGAATTCCCCGAAGCGCAAGGCGTTTTGGGCAATAGCGAAGGCGACGAATTCTTGGCGGAAGGACATGGGGAAGGTCAGCAGGGGAGCGGAAGGAGAAGCGCGAAAGAAAACCGGCAACAGCGGACGAAACAACCAACTACCGCCTTGCGAAGAGTGCGTGTCACGCGGAAGACTGCACTCCTCACCGATAATGTGAGCTTCGCAATTTTACGTCTCCCCTCCATGCGCGTCATCTCAGTCAACGTCAACGGCATCCGCGCGGCCACTAGCAAGGGCTTGGTCGACTGGCTCAAGAAGCAAAAGCCGGACGTGGTGTGCCTCCAAGAGATTAAAGCGATAGAGAGCGATCTGCCCGAAGCCGTGCTGCGCTGGAAGATGCACGGCTTCTACCACCCGGCGGAGAAAAAGGGCTACGCGGGCGTGGCCATCCTCAGCAAACGCGAGCCTGACAAGATCATCATCGGTACCGGCATCAAGTGGATCGATGCTGAAGGCCGCTACTTGGAAGCGCAGTTCGGCAATCTCTCTGTCGTTTCGCTGTACGTTCCATCGGGCTCCGCGAGCGAAGAGGCGCAGGCCAAGAAGTTTCGCTTCATGAAAGTGTTCATGCCTTATTTGAAGAAACTTAAGGCAAGCGGGCGCGAATACATCATCGTCGGCGACTGGAACATCGCGCACAAAGAGATCGACCTCAAGAATTGGCGCAGCAACCAAAAGAACAGCGGTTTCTTGCCAGAGGAACGCGCATGGCTCGATACGCTGTTCGACACAGTAGGTTACGTCGACACCTTCCGCACGCTCAACGACAAACCCGACCAATACACGTGGTGGTCGCAACGCGGCAACGCACGCGCCAACAACGTTGGGTGGCGCATCGACTATCACATCTGCACACCGGGCATCGCCGCGAAAGCAACGAAGACGTCGATCTACACCGGCGAGTATTTTTCAGATCACGCGCCATTGACGGTGGATTACGGCGTATAGCACCTTCCCTCCAAGGGGACGGTGTTGCGCAAACTTATGCACTCCTCTCAATGATCCGCATCTCCAACCTCACCCTCGCGCGCGGCACCAAGCGTCTCTTTGAAGACGCCAGCCTGACGCTCTTCCCCGGCCACAAAGTGGGCTTGGTGGGCGCGAACGGCATCGGCAAATCGACCTTGTTTGCGCTGTTTCGCGGCGAGATCCACCAAGACACGGGCGAATTCGAAATGCCGCCCTCGTGGGTGGTCGCCCACGTGGCGCAGCATACGCCGCAGAGTGAGCGATCGGCCCTGGATTTCACGCTCGATGGTGATCGCGAGCTGCGCGTCATCGAAGCCGAACTCGCCAAGGCTGAGGCCACCGAGTGGCATGACGAGGCAGAACACGAGCGCCTTGCTGCCGAACTCTCACACTTGCACACGCGCTTTGAAGAAATCGGCGGTTACGCTGCACGCTCGCGTGCGGCCGCATTGCTATCCGGCTTGGGCTTCAGCATTGAGCAGCAAAGCAATGCCGTAAAGACTTTCTCCGGTGGCTGGCGCATGCGCTTGAACCTCGCACAAGCGCTGATGTGTCGCTCAGACCTGCTGCTGCTCGACGAGCCAACCAATCACCTTGACCTCGACGCAGTGATGTGGCTCGAGGATTGGTTGGCGCAGTATCGGGGCACGCTGTTTCTGATCACCCACGACCGCGATTTCCTCGACGCCGTGGTGAACAAAATCGTCCACGTCGAGAACCAAAAGCTTAACGAGTACACCGGCAACTATTCGACCTTTGAGCGCACCCGCGCCATGCAGTTGGCTAACCAACAGGCGCAGCATGAGAAGCAACAACGCAATATCGCGCACCTGAAGAGCTACATCGACCGCTTTAAGGCAAAGGCGACCAAGGCACGCCAAGCGCAAAGCCGCATGAAGACGCTGGAGCGGATGGAGATCATCGCGGCCGCACACGTTGATTCGCCATTCGAGTTTCGCTTTCGCAAGCCCGACGCTGCACCCAGACAACTTCTGCACTTGAAAGAGGCCGCGCTCGGCTATCCCAGCAAGACCGTGCTGCCAAAAGTGGAATGGCGCTTGTTCTACGGCGACAAGATCGGCTTGCTAGGTCCCAATGGGGCGGGCAAATCAACAGTCGTGAAGACCCTAGCGGGCACGCTCGAAAAACTCAGCGGTGGGCGCTACGAAGGCCAAGGGCTGAAGATCGGCTACTTCGCGCAACATCAGATCGACCAGCTGCGTGTCGACGAATCGGCGCTCATGCACTTCAAGCGGCTTGACCCTACTACCCGCGAGCAAGAGTTCCGCAACTTCCTCGGTGGGTTCGACTTCCGTGGCAATCGCGTGGACGAACCGGTCGGACCGTTTTCAGGTGGCGAAAAAGCGCGCTTGGCCTTGGCGTTAATCGTTTGGCAAAAGCCCAACTTGCTGCTGCTCGATGAGCCAACCAATCACCTTGATATCGACATGCGCGAAGCGCTTGCCGAAGCCCTGCAGGATTTCGAGGGCACATTGGTCGTCGTTGCGCACGACCGTCACTTGTTGAAAGCGACCGCAGACCAACTCTGGTTGGTGGCCGACGGCGAACTCAAGGAATTCGACGGCGACCTAGACGACTACAAGGTCTGGGCCAAGGAATACGCCGCGCGCCGCAGCCGCGAATCGCAAGCCAAACCCCAGGAAAAAAACGGTGTTTCAGGCAAAAATGCCCCAAACGCCGCACCAGTTGGCGAGTTTGCTCCGAGCGGTTCGGTTGATCGCAAAGAACAAAAGCGCATCGAAGCCGAAGCGCGTCAGCGCATCGCCAGCCAACGTAAGCCACTCGAGAAAAAGCTCGCGGAATTCGACGCTCGCCTCAAAGCGTTGACTGCCGAGCGGAACAATATCGAACAATGGCTCTCTGAGTCTTCGGCATACGCAGACGAGAACAAATCGCGCCTGCAAGACATGCTGAAGCGTCAGGGCGAAGTGGTCGCGGAAATCGAGGACATCGAGTGGAAATGGTTGGGCGTGAGCGAGCAACTGGAGGCCGTGGGGTAATGGAGAACGCCTCTCCACTCGAGATGACGCGCAACCAAATGTGCCACCTTACGTTTGTCGTCCCGGATTTAATCCGGGGAGCAACTTTCCTCGCAAGGGGTTTACGTTGCCTTTATGCGCTAACCGATGTCGGGGGCGCGTTTGCCAACATCGCGACAGCAAGTTACTTTCTTTTGTTTCGGCAAAAGAAAGTAACCAAAGAAAAGCCGCCCCAGCCTCATCGCCCGCGATGCGGGTTCCCTGTGCTGCTCGCGAGATCGGGCCGCTGCGAAAACTCGGGCTCGTGGGTTTCGAGAGGTGTGGATTTGAAGTGCCGCTCGCCCTCAAACACTCGCAGCGGAGTGCCCCCGTTCTCGCTGCGCTGCTCGGCGACTCAGATGGGGGCGTCGCGCGCAACTATCGCGGCGTTGGCTATCTGCCTCACAGCTTTGATGGCCGGCTGCAGCAGCGTACCGAAGAAACCGTCGTCACCATCAGCGCCCAGCTCATCAAGCAAACCCGGCGGCTTTTACCAAGACGACGGTCCGGGCGCTGACGCCAAACGCAACAACCCCGAGTATCTCGACAGCATTCCGGATGCGGTGCCGCGCGAGGAACGCTACCACTCGGGCGCTAACCGTCCTTACACCGTGTTTGGCCGGAGCTATGTGCCAGTGGTCAACAATGAGCCGTTTCGCCAAACCGGTATCGCGTCGTGGTACGGGCGCAAGTTCCACGGCAACATGACGTCGATCGGCGAGATTTACGACATGTACGCGATGACGGCCGCGCACCCCACGCTACCGCTGCCGTCCTACGTGCGCGTGACCAACCCCGCCAACCAAAGATCGGTAGTCGTGCGCGTGAACGACCGCGGGCCGTTCCATAGCGATCGCATCATCGATTTGTCGTACGCAGCGGCCTACCGCATCGGCATCACACAGCGCGGCAGTGGCCAAGTCGTTGTTGAGCGCGTGTTTGCCGGTGAACGACCACGGCCCGCACCATCAACACAACCAACGCCACCCGCCCCGCCGATTACGGTCGCGACAATGCCGCCACCGCCCACAACCGCCGTCACGATCTCACCGATCACGGCGGACGGCAAAGATTTGTTCTTGCAGCTTGGTGCATTCGGCTCGCAGGAAAATGCCAACATCTTCCGCGATCGTATGGCGCGCGAGCTCGACTGGAACCGCGAACCGCTGATCGTCACCTTCCGCGACGGACTATGGCGTGTCCGCATGGGACCGTATGCGTCACGACTCGAAGCAGAAGCCATCCAAGCACGCGTCCGCGAATCGCATGATTTTTCACCCGTTATCTCCAACAAGTGAGTCCACTCACACTCAACATCGAAGAAA
>JAJTHU010000246.1 GCA_021300055.1 Nitrosomonadaceae bacterium
ATGAAAAAACTCCTCGCACTTAAGGTCGACGTCGATACCCTGAAGGGCACGCGTGAAGGTGTGCCACGCCTACTGACCCTGTTTAAGAAGCATGACGTAGGCGCCACGTTCTTGTTCAGCCTTGGTCCTGATCACACAGGCCGTGCGGTCCGACGGGTGCTTCGGAAGGGGTTTTTCGCCAAGGTCCAGCGCACTTCGGTCGTTGCCAACTACGGCTTTCCGACCCTTCTCTATGGCACGCTGCTCCCCGGCCCGGACATCGGCAAACGCGGCGCGGACATCATGCGCCGCACCGATGACGAGGGCTTTGAGGTCGGCATCCATTGCTGGGACCACGTTCGCTGGCAAGATGGAGTCGGGGGCATCGAGGGCCAAGCGGCTTCAGCATCATGGACGCGCGAAGAAATGGAACGCGCGCAAAGCCGCTTTACCGATATGTTCAAGCGCCCTGCACGCACGCACGGCGCGGCCGGATGGAAAATGAATCTGCATGCATTGCGCCTCACGCAATCCATGGGTTTTGAGTACTGCTCAGATGGTCGTGCCGCGATGGGGGCAGGTGTACCGCACTACCCTGTCGTGCGCGCAGAGATTATCAACTGTCCACAATTGCCCACCACGCTCCCGACCATGGATGAGCTCATCGGGCTCGACGGCGTGACAGAGGCGAACGTAAACGAGCGCCTGCTGGCGCTGACCGCAAGCTACGCATGGACTGCCGAGACGCCATTAGGCTTCGCCGATCCACCGCATGTATTTACGCTGCACGCCGAACTCGAAGGGCTGCGCTTTCTGGATCGACTTGAATCGCTCATCGTCGGCTGGAAAGAGCAAGGCTTTGAGCTGGTTTCGACGGAACGCATTGCCGAGCGCCTCGCGCGAGCCCACTTGCCCTACTTCAACGCCACGTCAGGCGAAATTCCCGGTCGCAGCGGTAAGCTACTGCTGCAAGGCACACCTTGGCTCGCCGAAACGCCCTCGGCACCCATGGCCGAAGCAGCTTAGCAAAATCGTCACCCGTTGGCGCTAAAGTCTCGGCTCCGTCGAGCGCAGCGCGCCATCTTCAAGCAAGCGAATTTATTCATACGAGGTAATCCATGAGCTCTGCACTTCCCGACTTCGAACTTCCCGCCACGGGCAACCAGCGTTTTTCATCTACCGCATTCAAGGGACACCCATACGTCGTCTACTTCTATCCTAAAGACGATACGCCGGGATGTACGGTAGAGGGGCAACAGTTCCGCGACCTACATAAAGAATTCCTTAAGGCAGGCTATATGGTTTTTGGCGTCTCGCGCGACAGCGTGGCGAGCCATGAGCGCTTCAAGGCCAAGATGAACTTCCCCTTTGACCTGCTTTCGGATGCCGACGAGAAGGTGTGCCGCATTTTTGGGGTCATCAAGGAAAAGAACATGTATGGCAAAAAGGTCTGGGGCATCGAGCGCTCGACCTTTATCATGGCCCGCGATGGTTCGATCGCTCGCGAATGGCGGGGTGTCAAGGTTGATGGACATGCGGCAGAGGTATTGGCTGCCGCCAAGGCGCTTGGCTGAAATTCTGCTGCGCTCGGTGATGCTGCGTTGGAAAGCGGCTCAAAATCCTCATGTATACCTACATACACTCCGGTTTTTCGCCACCGAATTTGCCAACTGCGGCCTTGCCTGACAGTCCCCTCTGGCCTGCATGCCCTCGGGCGCTCCCCGCTCGCCGCATGCGGCTCGAAACCCGTTTCGCATGCTCGCGACGAATTTCGAGACCGCTGCGCCCTAACCGCCCAAAAGTGAGTAGCGAAAAACTTCCCAAAAGTTGTGTTAGCCTGTGCCGTATGGAGTTGTGCTGACCGACGCTCTGGTGACCGATCTTTCAATCACACCGCGACTGCACTGAAGTCTGAATTGAACCATCGCTGCCGCAATCTGAACGCCCTCCCGAGGAGTCGCCTCGCGAGGGCGTTTCACTTTTGCGCACGCTAATTTTTCAGAACCCAGCACGCTGCTAGCCTCACAGATTCACGCAAAACCAGTCCAACCTCTCGAAAGGCATCCCACTTGGCTCCCAAACCCGGAAACGCAAAACGTGCTGTCGCAGCGGGCTCTTCCAAGACGACCAAGCTCTTCGTGCTCGACACGAATGTGCTGATGCACGATCCGACATCGTTGTTCCGATTCGAGGAACACGACGTGTATCTCCCCATGATCACGCTCGAGGAACTCGATAACAACAAAAAAGGTATGACTGAGGTGGCGCGCAATGCGCGCCAGGCATCGCGCTTTCTTGACGAAATCGTCACTGGCCAAGAGGGTGATATCGACGCAGGGATTGCGCTCAAGGGCCACGGCAAGGGTGAGGCTTCGGGCAATCTCTTGCTGCAAACCCGCCCAGTCACGCTGGACTTCCCCTCCGCACTGCCCGATAGCGGCAAAGCTGACAACCAAATTTTGGCGGTTGCCCTCGACCTGCAGCACCACAACCCGAAGCGCAGCGTGGTGTTGGTGTCGAAAGACATCAACATGCGCATCAAAGCACGCGCCATCGGCGTGGCAGCGGAAGACTACTTCAACGACAAGGTTCTTGAAGATACCGACTTGCTCTACACAGGGATGCGCGAACTCCCGCGCGATTTCTGGGACAAGCACGGCAAGGATATGGAGTCGTGGCAAGAACAAGGCCGCACTCTCTATCGGATCAAGGGCCCGTTAGTCAGCAGTTTCTTGTTGAACGAATTCGTCTTTCAGGACGACGACAAACCCTTCTACGCCATCGTGCATGGACTTGAAGGCAAAACTTGTGTGCTGCGCACGCTAAAGGACTACACCCACCAGAAAAACAACGTGTGGGGTATCACGGCGCGCAATCGCGAGCAAAACTTTGCGCTCAACGTGTTGATGGACCCGGAGATCGATTTCGTCACGTTGCTCGGCCAAGCCGGCACGGGCAAAACGCTGATGACGCTCGCGGCGAGCTTGATGCAGACACTCGAGCACAAGATTTACTCGGAGATCATCATCACGCGCGTCACCGTGCCAGTCGGTGAAGACATCGGCTTCTTGCCCGGGACCGAAGAAGAAAAAATGAATCCTTGGATGGGCGCACTTGAGGACAACCTCGATGTGCTCAACGCTTCAGATGAAGAATCCGGCGACTGGGGCCGTGCCGCAACACGCGACCTGATCCGCAGCCGGATTAAGGTTAAGTCGCTGAATTTCATGCGCGGTCGGACCTTCCTGAACAAGTTCTTGATCATCGACGAGGCGCAG
>JAJTHU010000312.1 GCA_021300055.1 Nitrosomonadaceae bacterium
CGCGACCATACTGCCCTTGAGCTTTGTGTTATTGGATTGCACCGAGCCACCAGAGCGCTGCGAAAAAACGATGATTTTAGCTTACTGCACCGTCCTGCCCGCTGTCCGTCCCGCCGAGTACGCCGCCATGCTTGCGTTTGCGATAATCACCCAATGAAGACTCAGGTTAACCAAGTTGGCCAAAACGGCGACCCCCAACTCGCTCAGGGCGGAACAACGACGCGCGAGCAGTGCTTGGTATTGGACGCGACGGACCCGCTAGGGTTCACACGGCGACGCTTCCATCTGCCCGAAGGCGTGATCTACCTCGATGGCAACTCTTTGGGGGCGCAGCCGCTTAACGCCGCAGCCGCGATGCAGCACGCCATGCGTGAAGGATGGGGCGATCAACTCATCCGCGCTTGGAATAGCCACGATTGGGTGAACCTGCCCTCAAAGGTGGGTGCCCAAATCGCCCCAATCGTCGGCGCTACGGCTGAAGAAGTCATCGTCGCCGACTCGACATCCGTGAATCTATTCAAGTTGCTCGCCGCGGCGGTGACAATGCCGGAGGTGGCCAACAATCCGCAGCGGCGCGTCATCCTGAGCGAGGCAGAGAACTTCCCGACCGACCTCTACGTTGCCCAAGGTTTGAGCGCGCTACTCGATGGAAAAGTCGTGTTGCGCACCGTACCGCGTGCCGCGTTGCGAAACGCCATCGACGACTCCGTTGCGGTGGTGCTGGTCACCCATGTCGATTACCGTACCGGCCATATGCTCGACATGTCCAAGCTCAATGCCGACGCCAAGCGGGCGGGCGCGATGGTGCTTTGGGATCTCAGCCATAGCGCTGGTGCGGTTCCGCTGGCGCTCAACAACGACGGCGCCGAACTCGCCGTCGGCTGCGGCTACAAGTATCTGAACGGGGGGCCTGGGGCTCCCGCCTACCTCTACGTGAAGCAGCACTTGCAGTCTCAGCTCAGCGTCCCCCTGTCAGGATGGTTCGGGCATCGCCAGCCGTTTGAGTTTGCCAGCGACTATGTTCCCGCGGCGGACATGCGACGTTTTCTTTGTGGCACCCCTTCTGTGTTGGGGACGATTGCGCTGGAAACGGGCGTGCGCTGCTTCGAGGGCGTTGACATGGCGAGACTTCGCAACAAGTCGCTAGCCCTCAGTCGATTGTTCCGTCAGCTCGTCGAGGCGCAATGCGGCGCTCTTGGTCTTCAGTGCATCTCACCTGACGCAGACGATGAGCGCGGCTCGCAACTTTCTTTCTCGCATGACCACGCCTATGCGCTAATGCAGGCGATCATCGGGCGCGGCGTCATCGGTGATTTCCGACGCCCGAATCTCGTGCGCTTTGGCTTCACGCCGCTTTACACGCGCTATGTCGACGTGTGGGACGCCGTCGCGGTGATTCGCGATGTGCTTGAGCAGCAGAGCTGGCGCAATCCCCAATATCAGCAGCAAAAAACGGTCACCTGACAATGCCGCAAACCGCTACAAAAGAGTTCCGCATTCGGGTGGATTTCGACCTGCCGCTTCGTAACCAACTGAGTACGGGGCAGGCGTGGGCGAGCGTCCCTCAGGACCCATCGCCAACAGAACGCATCGCGCTCAAGGCACGCATTCGTGAATTGCTCAAAGCACAGAACGCCGTACTGGTCTCGCACTACTACGTGCATCCGGATCTGCAGGATCTCGCTGAAGAAACCGGCGGCATCGTTTCCGATTCGCTCGAGATGGCGCGCTTCGGATACGCCCACCCCGCCAAAACGATCGTCGTCTGCGGCGTGCGTTTCATGGGTGAGACAGCGAAGATCCTGAGCCCTGAGAAGCGTGTCCTGATGCCCGAACTCGAAGCCGAATGCTCGCTGGACCTCGGCTGTCCCCCAGACGCCTTTACGGCATTTTGCGATGCTCACCCTGATCGCACCGTTGTCGTTTACGCGAACACCAGCGCCGCCGTAAAAGCACGCGCAGATTGGATGGTGACTTCGTCAATCGGCTTACGCATCGTTGAGCATCTGCATGCCAAAGGCGAGAAGATCATCTGGGCGCCCGACCGACATCTCGGCAGCTACATTCAAGCGCAAACGGGTGCGGACATGTTGCTGTGGCAGGGGTCGTGTCTCGTCCACGATGAATTCAAGACCGCAGAATTGCAGGACTTGATGAAGCAACACCCTGGCGCGAAATTGTTGGTGCACCCGGAGTCGCCGAAGTCCGTGGTTGCGCTAGCCGATGTCGTCGGGTCGACAACGCAGCTCATCCGCGCAGTGCAGAGCCTCGATGCGACCACCTTTATCGTCGCAACCGATCGCGGCATCTTCCACAAGATGCGTGCGGCAGCGCCCAACAAGTTCCTCATTGCAGCCCCGACATCGGGCAATTCAGCCACTTGCAAGTCGTGCGCGCACTGCCCTTGGATGGCGATGAACGGGCTCGCAAATCTTGCGGCCGTCCTCGAACGTGGTCACAACGAGATTCATATCGACCCGGCAGTGGCGGCGCGCGCCAAGCAACCGATCGTTCGCATGCTGGACTTTGCCAAAAGCCTTGACCTCACCGTGGTCAACCGCCCGGGCGCGCCCGAAAACAGAGGCATAGGCCCAGCGTAGGTTTGCAGATTTTTTCGCCGCTCGGGGCAGCGACGCGCACCTGGACGCTACCGCTTCGCGCAAAGCGACGCTCCTTGCTTGTTGGCAGTTGTTCACATTTGAGACTCGCGTAGGGCAGCCCTACCCAAACAATCTCAGCTAAACTCGACGTCGATAAGCACCGCAGTTCGCTGCTACCCGATTTAGCACTCACCGCGTTTTATCGCTTTCCACGTTCGGCCGAACATATCCCGTCAATGAGCACAGACGCAAACGGTTCCTCCCCAAGCACGAACGCCGATGTGGACGCTGCGGGTCGGGTCACGCTCGACCCAGCGTTGCTCGCCGAATTGACGCGCGCATTGTTGCCCTATCTTGGCCCTTACTCGATTACTACGGTGAAGCGCGCTGCACGCGCCGCTGAGAGCCCGCAAGATTTGATCCGGCAAATCGGTTCGCATATCGAAGACGTGGCAAAGCGCGAGCTTTTCCTGAAATCTGCGCTCCGCATTGCGCACGAGTTTGCGCAAAACAAACGCGCCAACGCGGTGGCATCGACCGAAGATGCGAACGCGTCTGGGGCCAATGCGCGTCCTTCGACGCCCGTCACGCCAGAGTTAGTCAAGCGGGGCGAGGCGGCATTGGCGCCCATCATCGGCCCACTCGCAAGCGTGCTGGTCACACGCTACGCAGGCGCGTCGAAAAACTCGCGAGAATTTTTTGAACGGCTCGCCGGCCACTTGCGCACACCTGAAGAGCGAGATAGTTTTTTTATGAGTTTGCGTACGGGCAATGGCACTTGGCGACCGCAGTAAGGCTGGCAGTCAACGTTCGAGCAACCAACTTCTCTTCTGACGCTAACCGCCAAGGTCTCCTATGGGGCTTCGCCTTAAATTCAATCTCATCTTGATCGCTATCTTTGCCGTTGGCTTTGCGACGGTGTCGGTCATTGCCCATCGCTATTTGCAGCGCCAGGCTGTTGAGGACGCAATCCGCGCAGCCAACGTTGTATTGGACGCGAGCGCCGTCACAGCGATTAGCGACCGCATGGCGACTGCGTTAGGTTCGCGCATTGTTGAGATGCGCGTACGCGAATTTGCCCCCACGGATGCGCAAGGTACGGTTGACGCCGAGGCCGTGCGCAAGATGGATGCGCAGCGCAAGACCGAGTTGGCAGAAACGGTGGACAGCTTTGCAGGCACGCGCAAGCTTGTGGTGGCACGCAAGATTGGCAGCGCTGACGGCAGCCCACGCGTGCGTGTCGTGACCATGGATTACACCAACGTCGTGGCGACCGCCCAACTAGCGTTGACTACACTGCTCAGTTCGCTGGGAACGGTTTTCTTTGCTGTGTTCTTTGTGTTGAACCTGATGCTCGATCGGATGATCGTCCGTCCGGTCGCTGAGATGGCCAAGCAAGCTGATGCTGTCTCGATTGGCGACTTCAGCATTCCTGAGTTCAAAGCGCGCTCCAAGGATGAAATCTCGGTGCTAGGGACCGCCTTCAATCGGATGCGTCGTAGCACCGAAGAAGCAATCAAGCTGCTGAAGAGTTAGGTAAGCGCACCGCAGCCAAGGGCGCGCCCAGACGCCGCTCGGAAGTCCGGCTTTTACTGCTGCCGCTGAAACACGGCACTTCCTTTGTAGCGTACCGCGACGTGTCGTAGCCCGACCAAGATCGCGGCGCTCGCCGGTAGCGCGAGCAGCACTCCAAAAAAGCCAAAGAGTTGGCCAAACGCCATCAAGGCGAAAATGACTGCAACCGGATGCAAGCCGATTCGCTCGCCCACAAATTTGGGCGTCACGAACAGGCTTTCGACGACCTGCCCCACCGCAAACACTGCCCACACCAGCGCAAGCCCCGTGAGCACCGAGTCGAATTGCATCACGGCTGCAACCGTGCCGAGCACCAAGCCGAGCGCGACGCCTAGGTAGGGCACGAACACGAGCAAACCAGTAATCAAGCCGACTGGCAACGCGAATTTGAGGCCGACAGCCCACAGCCCTACGACATAGAACGTCGCCATGATCAGCATGACGGTGAGCTGACCGCGCAAAAACTCCGAGAGCACAGCGTCCACTTCGCTGGCGACGCTGTTCACCGTCTGGTGGTAGCGACGCGGCACCAACTCATCAACGCGCGCAACGAGCTCATCCCAATCGCGCAGCAAATAGAACAGCACGATGGGCACAAGCGAAATGTTGATTAGCACCGCAACGACCGCGAGTCCACCACTGCCAACGGTAGCGAAGACGCGCTTGGCGATTCCACTCGCATCGCTGATGTTCTCCTGCATGAACGTGCGGAAGCTTGAAGCGTCTAGCTGGATCGCCGTGCCGAGCTTGGCGTTAACCCAAGGCACAACCGTATTCTTGAGCTGTTCAACAAAGCCCTGGATCAGTTGCGTGAGTTGTGCGACCTCTTTGTAGAACAAGGGCAGCACAATCACCAGTAGCAGCACAACAGCAAGCGCCAGCAGCAGTACTGCGACGATAGTGGCCAAACTGCGCGACAAGCCGCGCCGCTCCATGCGGTCAACCAGTGGGTCAAAGATGTAGGCGAGGATCGCGGCGGCAAGGAATGGTGCGAGGATCGGCGACAGTACCCACACGATTGCGCCGATTACCAACACCGCCACCAAGAGCAGCGCAAAGTGCCAATCGATCCAGCGTGGCAACGCAGGTGCCAAGCGCGCACGGCGGCGGCGCAGCCAATGCGGGGCATCGGCGGGGTCTGCAGCTTGAGATTGACGGCTAGGTGGCTTGTTCATATCCGGTAAAATTAGTGTTCATTTCTTGCGCATCCTAACCGACTTCCGTCCAATTAGCGATGCGCGCCTTTCCCGCCGCGGTGCCACTCATGTCAACCTCACCTGCTTCGTTCCCCGTTCCGCTCACTTACAAAGACGCGGGTGTCGATATCGACGCTGGCGATCAGCTCGTCGAGAACATCAAGCCGTTTGCAAAACGCACCATGCGCCCCGAGGTGCTGACGGGCATCGGCGGTTTTGGCGCACTGGTCGAGGTCTCGAAGAAATTCCGCAACCCGGTCATGGTGTCGGGCACGGATGGCGTCGGCACCAAGCTCAAGCTGGCTTTTCACCTCAACAAACACGACACGGTCGGTGAGGATTTGGTCGCAATGAGTGTGAACGACATCCTCGTTCAAGGCGCAGAGCCGATTTTCTTTCTGGACTACTTTGCGTGCGGCAAGCTCGACGTTGCCACGGCGACCGATGTGGTGAAAGGCATCGCACACGGCTGCGAACTCGCGGGCTGCGCATTGATCGGCGGCGAAACTGCAGAGATGCCATCGATGTATCCCGCGGGTGAATACGACCTTGCGGGCTTCGCGGTCGGCCTCGTCGAACGTGAATCCATCATCACCGGCCAGCAGATTGCCCCGGGAGATGTGGTGCTTGGGCTGCAATCATCGGGGGCGCACTCCAACGGCTATTCGCTGATCCGCAAAATCATTGAACGCTCCGGCGTTGACTTGCACGCAGCGGAAAACCGCCAACTTGCAGCCGACCTGATTGCGCCGACGCGCATTTATGTCAAGCCCATGCTCGCCCTGATTGCAACGGGCGTTGTGAAGGGCATGGCGCACATCACCGGTGGCGGCTTGACTGAGAACATTCCACGCGTACTGCCGCCAACAACGCGGGCAGTGTTAAGTCGTTCCACTTGGCAAGCGCCTTCTGTATTCGCGTGGCTGCAAGAGCACGGCAGGGTTGACGCTGCGGAGATGGCGCGCACCTTCAACTGTGGCATCGGCATGGTGGTCATCGTCGCGCGTGAGCACGTCGATCAAGCGATGGCGCTTCTCACCGCAAAGGGAGAGCGCGTATATGTGGTCGGCGAAATTCGTACACGCCCGGACGGCGCACACCAAACCATCGTTCAGTGATGCCAAAAACTGAACTCGCCTATTGGCGGGCGTTTCGAGGCATTTTCGCCTGAAAAATGCCCGCCGACTCTAGACTTTTGCCATGCTCTCGATCGTCATTCTGATTTCCGGCCGCGGCTCGAATATGGAAGCCATCCTCAAAGCACGGCTGCCACTCGACATCCGCGCGGTCATTGCCAATCGGCCAGACGCCGGAGGGCTGCAGACCGCCGCGGCCGCCGGTTGCGCCACCGAGGTGGTCGATCACACGCTATTCAGCTCGCGCGACGCGTTTGACAACGCACTCGCCGCGCGCATCGACCATCATCGGCCTGACCTAATTGTTCTCGCTGGTTTCATGCGTATCCTCGGCCGCGCGTTTATCGAGCGCTATCCGAACAAGATTCTGAACATTCACCCGTCACTACTGCCAGCGTTCCCCGGTTTGCATACGCATCGCCAAGCGCTCGAAGCCGGTGTGCGCATCCACGGTGCAACGGTACACATCGTGACACCCGAACTCGACGCGGGGCCAATCCTCGCGCAGGTCGCCGTACCGGTGGCCGCCGATGACGACGAAGACAGCCTTGGCGCACGGGTGCTTCGCCAAGAACACGTGATCTACCCAGCCGTGCTGCGCCGCCTCGCTGAGAACGTTACATCCATTGGCGAAACCGGTGTCGTCCTACGGGGGGCGCGCCGCGTTGAACAGCTTGATGCATCAGGAGAAAAGCTGATCTCGCTATGAACTCGGAATCCGTTGGTCGCACCGTTCACCTCGCGTCGTTGGCGACATCCATCGTGTTGCTCGCAAGCAGCGGTATCGCTAATGCCGCTGACACGCCTTCAGCCGCTGAAGTCCACGCACGCTCTGCCACACCCACGCAGAGCGTCGCCGCACTGCCTCAATTGATCAGGGCAACTTACAAGGTCTTCCGCAATGGCCTGCTGGTCGGGCAATTAGAAGAGCGCTTTGAACGCAACGGCGACCGCTACAGGATCGTCTCGCAAACCAGAACCGATGGCGCGGTTGCGCTATTTGTGCGTGAGGAGTTAAGCGCACAGTCCGAGGGTCGCATTAGCCTCGCCGGTTTGGTTCCAAGCACGTATTCCGCATCGCGCAAGAACGACAGCTCGCGTAACTTCACCACGCGTTTCGATTGGTCGCGCGGTGAGTTGATTCGCGAGTCCATCGAAGACGGCAAGCCCGAGCGCGAGGCCTTTGAACTTCCGCGTGGCACGCAGGACAGACTTTCCTCGATGTACCAGTTCATGGTGGTTGCACCGCGTGGTGACGTCGTCGTGGCGCAAATGACGCAGGGCAAACAAACGGAGCAATACCGCTACGTCAAGGAAGGCGAGCCAACGCTCACGACTGGTGCGGGAAACTTCGCAACCGTCCACTTCCGGCGCGACGCGCGCGCCGGTGAAGCCAAAGCCGAACTCTGGCTCGCCAAAGATCGTTTTTTCCTGCCTGTGCGGGCGGTATTCACTGACAAGCGCGGCACGGCGATTGAGCAATCTTTGGTCGAACTCAGCGTTTCCTGAGCACAGAGCTGAGCGACACGGCGACACATAGGAGGCGTACACTCGGCGCTTCCAATGGTTGACCAGCCGTTCGAGTTCATCCTTAACCGGCTGATTCCACGCAAACGATTCGCGTATGCGCCCCCCTCTTCAAATTCGTGTTGGTCTAGATGCGCTGCCGCGCTGGTCATCGCGGCGCGTGCTAACTGTTGCGCTCGTTGCATCAATACTGGTGCATGCGCTCGGCTACGCGTGGCTACCGTTGGTCGAAATGTTCACGGTGCCGGCTGCTACACGCTTTAGCGCGACCCTAGCACCGATGCAGGCGCGGCCCACCAACACGGCCGTGACGCAGCCGAGCCCTGCACCAACGCCTCGCACCCGTTCAGCGCAATCGAGGACCCAACCCACGCCCGAGCGCCCCGCACAGATCGCTTCAGAGGCCACGAGCGGCGAAGGCTCGGGCGTGCCCGTGCAGATGCCGAGTGCTATACAAGATGACTTGATCACCTCGTCCAAGGTCGCCGTACAAGCGAACAAAGACGAAGCCATCGTAGCAACGCCTCGAGTCGAGGACCCCGCCCCCGCAATGAATACTGCGGTGACCGCCGAGCCGCCCAGAGTCGTATCGCCGCTGCCCGCTTTTGCCGAACAAATTAGCATCGACTACAAATTGACCTCGCCGATCACTGATGGCTTTGCGAATTTCCGTTGGACTCGCACTGGCGAGCAGTACGAAATCGAGTCGAGCGTGCAAGCAACCGGATTTCTGGTGTCAGCTTTCGCGGGCGTGATTCACCAGAAGAGCGCGGGCGAGGTCACCGAGGAAGGGCTACGTCCTCGTCAATTCTTTATCCGCCGCGGCGAAGGCGAGGCTGAGACGGCTGAGTTTTTGCACGCCAATAACGCGCTAACCCTAAAGCGTCGCAACGAAGGACGCGTGGTGCCGCTCGCCAGAGGGCTGCAGGACATGCAAAGTTTCTTGTTTCAGCTTGCATACCTCGCACCGCGACTGAGCAATAGTGACGAGCGCATCGACATGATGGTCACCAATGCGCGCAAGGTCTATCGCTACCAATTTCAGCGCGTTGGCGTCGAAACCCTGCAAACGCGGTTTGGTCCTGTGGAGACCATTCGACTCATCTCCGAGGCGGCGAACCCCGAAGACGCGTATGAGGTCTGGCTTGCACCCGCTTACCAGTACCTACCCGTGAAGTTGCGCTATTACCTCGGCCGCTTCCGGGTTGAGCAACTGGCCACTCGCATCGGAAGTTCTGGCGGCTCGGGTAGCCCAGGCAATCCCGGCAGCGCCGCCGCTGCCGCGCCTGCTGCGTCCAGCCCCCTACAGTAGGCTTGCGTCGTCGTTGCGGCCGTCTCCAGGTGCCGGGGGCGTCGTAGGCCGCACGCTTCGCCAAGATTGGCTCGCCTCTTGGAAAGAACCCCTAAATCTGCGATAATTTTGCCCGCGCTCTCGCGGGCTTAACGGGCAGCAATGTGGTCAGTTAAGCGGGCACTAATTGGGACGATTTCAACGCAGTGGGACGATTTGTCGGCAGCCCTGCGTGAATCAGAGCATTTAGAGCCTTGGCAACGCCCGAGCGCACGTGGCAAGTAGCAAATGCGACCAACGACGGGCGATCCATCTGCGGGTGACAACGACGCGATGGATATTGCTTTGTCGGTTGTCCGCAGTCCGGTGTCGTCAGGCGATTTGCAGGCACTTTTGCATCCGCCAACCGGGCAACTCATAACAATCAAACCGCCCGGACAGACCCAAACATGCCGTTGACCCTCGCCCTGTACCACGCCCTCTTTGACGCGCTCACGGTCATCTTGCCGTTGAACTCGCCTGCCGATGTGGCGCTTAAGCGCTACTTCAAAGAGCACCCGAAGCTTGGATTGCGCGATCGCGCATTCATTTCCGAGACCGTGTACACGGTTTTGCGTCATCGCCGCTTTATCGAGTATGTCGTCGCCGACGGTGCGCCACGTCGCATGGCCTTGGTCGCGCTCACGCGCTTCATGGGCATAAGTGTGCGCGACCTGCACACAGTATTGCGTGGCGGGGACGAGCAGTGGCTCGCGCAGCTCAAGGCACGCAAGCTCGACAATCTACCCATCGGCCTTGAAGCTGAACTGCCGGATTGGCTGATCGAGCGACTGCGCAAAAACGGCATGACGGACGCCAAGATCATCGACTTTGGTCAGACGATGATGAATCCCGCGCCGCTTGATTTGCGCGTCAATTCGTCCAAGGCGAAGCGCGACCAAGTACTCAAACAACTGCAGCAAGAAGGACTCAAGGCCAAACCGACCCCGCATTCGCCGATCGGGATTCGCCTTGAAGAAAAGCCTTCGCTGACCAAACACCCTGCGTTTGTCGAAGGCTTCATCGAGGTGCAGGATGAGGGCTCGCAGATCCTCGGCTTGATCGTCGAGGCCAAACGCGGCGAGATGGTGGTCGATTTCTGCGCAGGTGCAGGCGGCAAGACCTTGCTGATGGCCGCACAGATGGCTTCAGCTGGACGCGTCTATGCGTTCGATGTTTCGGAAAAGCGCCTCACTAACCTTGCACCGCGATTGAAGCGCTCGGGGCTTTCCAACATCACGCCGCAACTCATCACCAGCGAACGCGATACCAAGATCAAGCGGCTCGCCGGCAAGATCGACCGTGTGTTGGTCGATGCGCCTTGCACGGGATTCGGTACGCTCCGTCGTAACCCTGACCTCAAGTATCGCCAAACTGAAGCGGGTGTCGCTGAACTGAACGTGAAGCAAGCGTCGATCCTGAACGCAGCGTCGAAACTTGTCGCGGTGGGTGGTCGCCTCGTGTATGCAACGTGTAGCGTCCTGCCAGAAGAGAATGAGCAGATCGTTGAGGCGTTCCTTGCCAAGCACAGCGAGTTCCAGCTCGTGCCGATCGCGCAAGTGCTAAAGCGGCTCAAGATCGACATCAAGCAAGCTGACGAGTATCTGCGTTTGAACCCCAAGCAACACAATACCGACGGCTTCTTCGCGGCGGTACTCGAACGCACGGCATAACCATCACGCCTGTTTGCGTGGCAGCTTTGTCGGCGCTCTCGCCAGACAAGCATGGTCACCGCAGGCGTGACTTCCCTTCCTGATTGAGCGGCTTCGACCATGCGAGGATTAGATCTCCAAGCACTACTTAGCACGCTGACATCAACCGCGGGCGCAGTGCAAATCGCGGCCTTCATCTTCTGTGCAGGGCTAGCTTGGCTCATCTCCGGGGCGCTGAAGCGTCGGTTGCCTGGGCAACTTGAACCCGGCCTCGCCAAGATTGGCGCGGGTAGCGCACATCGCGTGTTCATGCCTGCCCTGTTGCTGGTGTTTGTGTGGCTCGCGCGCCTAGGTCTTTCCAAGGTACAGAACGTACACGTGCTTGACTTGGCGGTGCCGCTCATCTCGGCGTTCGCGGCCATTCGTCTGGCAGTTTATTTGTTGAGACACATGATTGCGCCTTCGGCATTGCTGAAGTCATCAGAGCGCATCATCGTATTGTTTGTGTGGACGATCATCGCGCTGCACCTCACCGGTTTGCTAGCAGACATCGCGAGCGCGTTAGAGCAGGTGGTGCTGCCGGTCGGGAGCAAAAAAGTCACACTGCTGCTGGTGATTGAAGCGTTGCTCTCGGTCATCGTCACCGTGTTCGTTGCGATGGGTTTGTCCGGCTTGATTGAATCGCGCGTCATGCGTGCGGAGACGCTGGATGCGAGTTCGCGCGTCGTCATCGGCAAGATCGTCCGCGCCGTGGCGCTGACGCTCGCGATATTGATCGCGCTGCCGCTCGCTGGAATCGACCTCACGCTGCTTTCAGTTTTCGGTGGAGCGCTGGGCGTTGGCCTCGGCTTTGGCTTACAGAAAATTGCCAGCAACTACATCTCTGGATTCATCATCCTGCTCGACCGCTCGATTAGCCTCGGCGATCTGGTCACCATCGACAAGCAAACGGGTGTTGTCGAAGCCATCAAGTCGCGCTATACCGTAGTACGGGCGCTCGACGGCACCGAGGCCATCGTGCCGAACGACACCATCATCACCAGCACGGTGACGAATCATTCCTACACGCACCCGAAAGTTGCGGTGAAAATCCCGTTGACCGTTAGCTACGACAGCTCGCTTGAGCGCGCCCGTCAAATACTGGTCGATGTATCGCTCGCGCATCCTCGGGTACTCCGCGACCCCGCGCCAACGGCGTTGGTAACGGCACTGGGGGACAACGGCATCGAACTCGAACTCGTCGTTTGGATCAACGACCCCGATTTGGGGCAAGGCGCACTCCGTTCCGATCTACTCGTGTGCGCTTGGCAGGCCTTTCAGCAAAACAATATCTCCATCCCATACCCACAACGCGAACTTCGGGTGCGAGCCAGCACCCCGGGCGAGCCCAAAGCGGGGATTCTGCCAACACAGTAAAATAGCCTCACTTAACCGGAGACTATTTTGGACATCGGAATCCTCAACGGCCTGATTGACCTTCCTTGGTGGGGGTATGTCGTTTTTGGCCTCGTGGTGACGCACATCACCATCGCTTCAGTCACGATCTTCTTGCACCGCGCCCAAGCCCACCGCGGTTTGGAGCTGCACGCCATCCCGTCGCATTTTTTCCGCTTTTGGCTGTGGTTGACCACGGGCATGGTCACCAAGGAGTGGGTAGCTATTCACCGCAAGCATCACGCCAAATGCGAGACCGTCGATGATCCGCACTCACCGATGGTCTACGGCATCGGTACGGTGTTGTTGCAGGGTGCGGAGTTGTACCGCACAGAGTCGCGCAACGAGGAAACGCTCGAGAAATATAGCCACGGCGTCCCAGACGATTGGATCGAGCGTAACGTCTATTCGCGCTATTCGTGGCAAGGCGTTGGCCTGATGCTGGTCATCAACCTCGTGTTGTTCGGGCCAATTGGCGCGACGATCTGGGCCGCGCAAATGATGTGGATCCCGTTCCACGCGGCAGGCATCATCAATGGCCTCGGCCACTATTGGGGCTACCGCCACTACACGGTCAGCGACACATCCACCAACCTTACCCCTATCGCGTTCTGGATTGGCGGCGAGGAACTGCACAACAATCACCACGCCTTCCCGACCTCCGCGCGCTTCTCGATGAAGTGGTACGAGTTTGATCTCGGCTGGTTGTATATCCGCGCCCTCGAGACCCTCGGTCTTGCCACTGTGAAGAAGGTCGCGCCACAAGCGCGTTTCGATTGGCAAAAGGTTGCGTGCGATGTTGAAACGCTTCAGGCCGTGATTTCGCACCGTTATGAAATTACCACCAAGTACGCGCGCACTCTCAAGGCCACATGTAAACAGGAAATTGCTCGACTGCGAGCCGAAGGAGTCGTCTTTCACGGAATGCGCGGCCGTTCCGCGTGGCGTAGCTTCCGCTCTTGGATGCAGTCAGATCGCACCCAGCTTTCTGCGGAGCAGCAGGCCGCGTTGAACGAAGCGTTCGCGCGCAGCGAAAAGCTGAAAGCCGTCTATGCGTTCAAACAAGATTTGATGAAGACTTGGGAGCGCTCGACGCTTTCCAAGGAAGAATTGGTCGCGCGCCTTGAGGATTGGTGCCGCCGCGCTGAAGCTTCTGGCATCGATGCGTTGCAACAGTTTTCGCGTCGCGTCCGAGCCTACGCCTAGTCTGCTAGAACCGATTCTCAGCACAAACAAAAAACCCGCCAAAGGCGGGTTTTTTGTTTTTTGAACCTGAAGCAAGGAAGCTTACTTGAGCTTCGTTTCCTTGTAGGCAACGTGCTTGCGTGCCTTAGGATCGTACTTCATGAACTCCAGCTTCTCAGGCGTCGTACGCTTGTTTTTGCTGGTCGTGTAGAAATGACCCGTGCCTGCGGTCGATTCCAGTTTGATCTTTTCGCGTCCACCTTTAGCCATGGTCGCTCTCCTTAAACTTCGATGCCAGCAGCGCGGAGATCAGCAAGAACGGCGTCGATGCCCTTCTTGTCGATGGTGCGCAATCCAGCGTTGGTCAGGCGCAAACGCACCCAACGATTTTCCGATTCGACCCAAAAACGACGGTATTGTAGGTTAGGCAAAAACCGACGCTTGGTCTTGTTGTTGGCGTGAGAAACATTGTTTCCCACCATGGGGGCTTTCCCCGTTACTTGGCAAACGCGTGCCATGGCACACCATTCCTTTCAGCTTGCGGATCGAAACTACCGATTCCATTGATTTTGATGAACTGCAACGTCTTCGCTGGTTATCCGCTGTGCGCCAAATTGCTGGGCACCGACGTTTTCGACGCGAAGCCAGAAATTATAGCTAAACCAAACACTTAGCGCAACATTCCCTGCTCAGCAAAGGACAGTGAAGCACCCGGTGCTACCACGAAGTGATCGAGCACTTGCACGTCTACCAGCGCCAGTGCGTCCGACAGGGTGCGCGTTAGGTTGCGGTCCGCTTGGCTTGGTGTGGCCTCTCCGGACGGATGATTGTGCGCAAAGATCACTGCCGCAGCGTTATGAGCGAGTGCTCGCTTTACGATTTCGCGAGGATAGACCGAGGTTTGCGAGAGGCTGCCGCGAAACAGCTCTTCGACCGCAATCACTCGGTGTTGGGTGTTCAAGAACACCGCTACGAAAACTTCGTGGGGGCGCTGCGCCAAACTCAGCCGTAGATAGTCGCGCACGGCACGCGGATTGGAGAGGGCATCGGTCACACGAAACTCCTCGGCAAGTGCACGGCGCGCGAGCTCCAAGACGGCCTGCAATTGCGCGAACTTGGCGACCCCCATTCCACGAATGCTCGTCAGTTCCGCGCAAGACGCATTGAACAAGCCGTTCAATCCACCGCTGGTCTGCAACAGTTCTCGCGCCAACTCAACAGCGTCTTTGCCGGCAACGCCGACGCGCAGAAAAATCGCGAGCAGTTCGGCGTCGAACAGCGCAGCGGGCCCCTGGGCAAGAAGACGCTCGCGCGGCCGCTCCGTGGTCGGCCACTTACTGATACTCAATGGATGTCCTTCCGAGAAATGACTGCCGGCATCGCTAATGCCGACGGGCGCAAGACCTGCTGCTTGTAGAATTCGTGCATGGACGCTCCTACCAACAACGCGCGCGAACCAAGCAGCGCCGACCGCTTACTGTCTCGTATCGTTCTCGGAGTAACGGGCGGTGTCGCGGCCTACAAAACCGCAGAATTGACGCGCCTATTGGTTAAGTCGGACATTGACGTCACCGTCGTCATGACTGCGGCCGCGCAGCAATTCGTCACCCCAGTAACGCTGCAAGCCTTGTCTGGCAACAAGGTGTTCACAGACATGTGGGACGCCGATGTGCCGAACAACATGGCACATATCGAGCTAACACGCAGTGCGCGCATGATCGTCATCGCGCCCGCCACCGCCGACTTTCTGGCCAAACTCGCGCAAGGCCATGCCAATGATTTGCTCTCGGCTTTGTGTCTCGCGCGGGACGCGCACCGCTGCCCGCTGTTGGTCGCGCCCGCAATGAACCGCGAGATGTGGGAGAACCCCGCCACCCAGCGCAACGTTGCACAGCTGCGCGCGGACGGCATTGGCATCCTTGGCCCAGCCATCGGCGAACAAGCCTGCGGCGAAACGGGGATGGGCCGCATGGTCGAGCCAGAGGTACTGCTCGAAGCGATCCTTGAGCAGCTAAAGCCGATCGACACACCGCAGCGAGCGAGCTTCCGCGACAAGCGCGCGTTGGTCACCGCTGGGCCAACCTTTGAAGCACTTGATCCAGTGCGCGGCATCACGAATCGTAGTTCCGGAAAAATGGGCTACGCAATCGCCGCTGCGTTGGTCGAAGCAGGCGCAGAGGTTACGCTTGTTTCCGGCCCCACCGCTTTGGCTAAGCCACGCGGCGTGAAAATGGTCGCTGTTGAGTCAGCTTCAGAGATGTTGGCGGCAGTTGAGGCCAATTTAGCCGAAGTTGATGCCTTTTTCGCGGTAGCTGCAGTGGCGGACTACACCCCAAAACAAGCAGCAGCCCAAAAACTAAAGAAAACCGCCTCGGATCTCGCGCTGGAACTGCAACCGACGGTTGATATTCTCGCGTCCGTCGCCGCAAGACCAGCGCCACCGTTCTGCGTTGGCTTTGCAGCAGAAAGCGAGAACGTCGTTGAATATGCCGCTAAAAAGCGTCAAAAGAAGGCTATTCCAATGATTGTGGCCAATCATGCCAATTCGGCCATCGGCTCGGACCAGAACGAGGTCACGATTATTGATGACCTCGGCCGTCACCCCTTACCACGCGGCCCGAAAGAGCTCGTCGCCAGACAAATCGTTGCCCACGCAGCCAGACTCATGAACCACGCGACTGAGCAATCAGGCGGCAGCGTGACATCCCTCAACCGCTCACTGAAACGACCCTATGTCGCGCCCTAGACTTGACGTTCGCATTCTCGACCCTCGGCTCGCCGAGCAACTCCCGACCTACGCCACCAACGGTTCGGCCGGCCTCGATTTGCGTGCCTGCATCGACGCCCCGTTGACGCTTAAGCCGGGCGAGACCACGCTTATCGCTTCCGGAATGGCTATTCACATTGGGGACTCTGGCTACGCCGCCATGATCTTGCCGCGCTCGGGCTTGGGACATAAGCACGGCATCGTGCTGGGCAATCTCGTTGGCCTCATTGATTCGGACTACCAAGGGCAGATCTTCGTATCGACCTGGAACCGCGGTCATAGCGAATTCACCATCCAACCGATGGAACGCATCGCTCAGCTTATCGTCGTCCCGGTCGTGCAAGTTGAATTCAATATCGTGTCTGAATTCGCGGCATCTGAGCGTGGTGCGGGCGGATTTGGTAGCACCGGCAAGAAGTAAGCGCGTCAGCCGCCCCCTCCTCCGAAGCGTTTTGCTAAGGGTTTACGCGGCTGATTAAAACTGCTGCCGCTCGCGCTTACTATCGTCCAACCCGATAACTCATCAATGAATATGCGTATCCGACTTTTAAAGATCGCGCTAGCGTTCACCGCGACTGCGTTCGTCGCCACAGCACACGCACAGGCGCGCCTAGATGATGGCAAACCACAGTCGGGTCTACCGCGCATTACGCTCACGGTGGGACAACACAGCATTCAAGCCGACGTCGCCGCGACTGAAGAAACGCGACAGAAGGGCTTGATGTTCCGTAAGCACATGGGCAAGAACGAAGGCATGCTGTTTGTCTTCACGCAGCCTGGTTACTACGCGATGTGGATGCGTAATACGCCAATCAATCTGTCGGTGGCATATCTCGATGCCGCAGGAAAGATCATCTCGATTCACGAAATGGAAGCGTTTAGCGAAGTGCCCCACCAAGCACTTGGCCCCGTGATTTATGCGCTTGAGATGAACGCGAAATGGTTCGCCAACAACAACGTCAAGGTTGGCGACACCATCAAGGGGCTCGAGAAGGCGCCGAAGGCGAAGTAACCGTGTGACGCAAGCCATGCGGCCGAGCGGTCACTTGGTCGCGTTCTCTTTCGCTGCCGCATCGCGACTAACTTCGTCGCCGGACTGGGGGTTCGGTCTAAACCCCTGCATGGCCCAATCAACAAACCCCGCAAAGAAAAAAATCGCAAGCAAGCCGAATTCCCGCCCGATCCCCACGCTTTCAAGCCACTCAGGATTGAAGCCAACCCACACGACACCAAAGAGCCCGGCACCAAGCACGAGGAGTCTTGAGTGCTTCATGGTCGTCGCCACATCATTGCAAGGGTAACGGCGTCGCACCCGCTGGCACAGCGCCCGCGTTAGAGATGACAGTTGGGGCGACACGACTTGGGTTCATGAGCCACGTCGTCAGACCTCCATCAGCACGCTGCCAAACAATGTCTTTGATGCCGTCACCATTAAAGTCGCCGATCGCCTGCAAACGCCAACCCGAGGGGGTGGTTGCGACTGATACCGACGTTTGCGCAACAGTCAGCGTACTCGACGTGCAAGACGCATTCTGGTCGTCGGGTGCGCCGGTATAGGGTGGCAGCGACAGGCCACTCGCATCAAGCTGCAACAACCGCACCTCGCCGCTCGACTCATTTCGGATCAAGATGTCGCCCTTGCGTCGACCTGAAAAATCCCCAATCCTTAACGCAGTAAAGCCACTCGGAATCGATCCCGCGGAAAGGTTCGCACAGGTTCGGTTCGGCGTTGCCATCAATGCGCGCATTGCGTTATCGGGACTCACGTAGATCATGTCCGCAGCATCATCGTCGTTCAAGTCAGACGCACCCAGCAGCGTCCAGTTAAGCGGCGCACCGCCGCGCTTTCTCACCTGCGAAACGCCACTACCGTTGCTAAACCAAATGTACGACACGCCAGTGTCAGGCGATTCGGTGACGACATAACGCCACACTAGGTCGGTGAATCCGTCACCGTCCAAGTCACCAATCGCTTGGACATCCCACACTTTCTTCACTTGTCGCCACAAGACATCGCTATTGCGATCGAACCTGGACCAGCTACGCACGTCGCCGAAAACTGGATCTTGCACGGTATTCTGAAATGCGAGATCGGACATGCCGTCGCCATTGAAGTCGCCCGCGCCAAGCAATCGATTGTCCGAACTAGGGCCAACGATTGAAGTGAACTGGAAAGCGCCGCTCGTGAGCCTCCCGACTTGCAGCGCCCCGCTTGGGTCTCGAAGCAGCAGTGGGCTCAGGCCACTACCATCAAGATCAATCACGCCGCGTTTCGCGTTCGTGGGGAGCAGCGACGCCTTGCCGCCATTGAGCGCAAACCCAACGATGCTGCTCGAAACATTGGCCGCTACCCAAAGCGTCCCATTTGCACCAGCGACTAACCCAGTGGGCGAGCTTCCGCTGGTCGGCATGCGATATTCGGTAATCTGACCATTCGCAACATCAATACGCCCGATGCGCCCGGCTGTCGATCCCGAAAACCA
>JAJTHU010000167.1 GCA_021300055.1 Nitrosomonadaceae bacterium
AGTCGCGGACGCTCCAATCGCGGCGTGTTGGGCGCTTGTAATCCTTGTTGGTGCAGCGAATAGAGACGGCTTTTCTCCCAGCGGCGGCCGCCACCGGCACTTCTTCACATCCGGTCACTGCGTAGCGAATCGGCATCGACTCAGGCCAATCGAAGGTCGCACGCGATTCGTCGTACTGACGCTCTTTCCCGTAAAGCTCCGCTTCGGAAAAATGATTCGGGAAGATTGGGGTACTCGTTTTCACCCGAGTCTTGAATACGACGGAATCGCCGACCTCGACGCCAGGGAAAACCACAGAAAGTGTGGTGCGATCAGAATACGCGGGTTTGCCAGCCTCGAGTCCTTTATTGATTTCTACTTGGTAGCTGTCAGGGCGCACGTCAATGCGCTTGCCGTCTGCCTTGAGGGTGTACGCTTCAAGAATTTCTCCGCGTTGTGCGGACGTACTAAAGGTCAGCGTGTCGCGCCGCAGGTACTCAATGCCAGCACGCGTCACGGCGCGACGAGTGATTGATCGAGTCTCGTCGTACGAACCGTCACGCTGTATTTCGTATCGAACCTCCTGGTCCAAGACGCGTACCGGTAGCTCTTCAACGCCTTGTCCGGAGGCTAGGGTCACGGTTGCGCAGCCGATGAAGGTCATCAAAAACGTCAAGAGGCAATTTCGATTACCTGTAAGGTTCATCATCAGAAATCCTAGATATCGTCGTTATTGGAAGAGGGCTCGGGCTTCAACGGGGCAAAGATCGATGCTGCGGCAACCGTCAAGCTAGTTGCGCTAGCGGTGCTCCATGAGCGGATTCGACTATCGTCCACGATCCGAGCGCCAATATGCCCAATGTGTCGTTGCTGCGTCAATTAATTGATGTTTTGGGCCTGCAGTACTTTGTTTTGGAGTGGGCGTAGTGACGCCGACCGTTTCGTGTGCGGTCCAGTCTACCGGCCCCAGTCGAATCCGAATATGACAAGGTGACGCGTCTAAAATGCGAGTTCTGCATTTAGGCGCGATATGTTCTCTTTTTTCGAAAAACTCGTTCACCCGTACCCGGAAGACAAACCGCAGGCGACCCCGGACCAATTCTGGGCGTTCATGTGGGAGGCGACACGCGGGTTACGGCCGTACATGCTGATGATGACCTTATGCACCGCCGCCATCGGCGTGTTCGAGGCATTTTTGTTCAGCATGTTGGGGCAGGTGGTCGATTGGCTTGCCAAAACCTCCCCGGCAAACCTGTGGACTGAACAACGCAGCAACCTGTTGATCCTCGCGGCAATCCTTGTCGCGAGTCCGCTCGTCATCGCCCTGCAAGCCATGCTGAAGCACCAAGCGATGATGGGGAACTTCCCGATGCTGCTGCGCTGGAAGTTTCACCGGCAGATGCTCGGCCAAAGTCTATCGTTCTACCAAGACGAGTTTGCCGGTCGCGTTGCCACCAAGGTGATGCAAACCGCACTTGCGGTGCGCGATTGCTGGATGATCCTCGCCGACATCATGGTGTTCATCATCATCTACTTCGCGACGATGGTGGCGATTGTGGGCGGCTTTAGCTTATGGGTGCTTGGGCCGTTTTTGGGATGGCTTGCGCTGTACATTCTGACCGTGGCGTTTTTCGTGCCGCGCTTGGCGCAAGTGGCGCAGGCGCAAGCGGATGCGCGCTCGCTGATGACCGGGCGCGTCACGGACGCCTACACCAACATCACGACGGTCAAACTGTTTTCGCACACCAATCGCGAGGCGGACTACGCACGCTCGGCGATGCAGGACTTTATGACCACGGTGTATCGTCAGTGGCGCATGATTTCTAGCTTCGAGATCGTCAACCACTGCCTCAGCATCACGCTTATCGGCTCAACTGCTGGTGTCACGCTTTGGCTTTGGATGCAAGGCGATGTTGGCGTGGGCGCGGTGGCAGCCGCTACCGCCATGGCGCTGCGGCTTAACGGCATCTCGCATTGGGTGATGTGGGAGTTTGCATCGCTATTCGAACATGTCGGCACCGTGCGCGACGGCATGACCATCCTTTCCAAGCCGCATACGATCGTGGATGTCCCAGATGCCAAGCCGCTGGCAGTCACGCGTGGCGAAATCCGCTTTGACAATGTGACCTTTGCCTATGGCGGCAAGCGCAAGGTGATCGACGGCTTTGCGCTGACCATTCGCCCTGGCGAGAAGATCGGACTCGTCGGCCGTTCGGGTGCGGGCAAGTCAACCATCGTCAATCTGCTGCTGCGGTTCTATGAACTGCCAGAGGGTGGCGGTCGCATATTGATCGACGGTCAAGACATATCCAAGGTGACGCAAGACAGCCTACGCGCGCATGTAGGTATGGTGACGCAAGACACTTCGCTCCTGCATCGCTCGGTGCGTGACAACATCGTCTATGGCCGGCCTGATGCGAGCGATGAAGACATGATCGCCGCCGCCAAGCGCGCCGAGGCACATGAGTTCATCCAACAGCTGACCGATCCATCGGGGCGCAAGGGTTATGACGCGCACGTTGGCGAGCGCGGCGTGAAGCTTTCCGGCGGGCAGCGGCAGCGCATCGCGATTGCACGCGTGAAACTCAAGGACGCGCCGATCTTGCTGCTCGACGAGGCCACCAGCGCGCTGGACTCAGAGGTGGAAGCGGCTATTCAAGCGAGCCTCTATAAGCTCATGGAAGGCAAGACCGTTGTGGCGATTGCCCACCGCCTTTCCACCATCGCTGCGATGGACCGTTTGATCGTGATGGATCAAGGTCGCATCGTGGAAGAGGGCAGCCATGCTGAGCTGCTGAAACAAGATGGCTTGTATGCAAGGCTGTGGGCGCATCAGAGCGGGGGATTCTTAGGTGATGCGCTCGATGAGTCGGAGCTGGCCGTACTACAGCCGGGTTCTGCTGTTGCGCAAAAGGCGGCGGCGGAGTAGCAACGCTGGAGCGGCGGCGTGCTTGTAATGTTCGAAGAAGTGCGTGACGTGCGGAGCTAGTTTGTTTTGTGGTTTCGGCCCGTTTACAGAAATGGTTTGTTTTCTTTTTGGGAGGTCGTAATGCATTCGGGATTTGGGCGGCGGCATTTTTGGTCGTCGTTGCTTTGTTTGACGCTGGGTTTCACCGGTATGGCGTCTGCCAACACCAACACCAATACCAATCCGGGCACCAAGGCGAAGGCGGCTGCGCCTGCCGCGCATGCCACAACCCACACCATCACGATCTCTGGTGTGGTATCCGGAAAGCAGACGGTGATGCGCTTACCGGGCAACAATTTCAAGACCGAATTCACGTACCGCGATAACGGTCGCGGCCCTGACATTTTTGAAGACATCACCATCGACGCAAAAGGTCTGGTGACCGACTTCAAGGCAACGGGTAAGTCGACGTTCGGTGCGCCGATCGAAGAGACCTTCTCACGCGTCGGTGGCTTGGCGAAATGGAAATCAAAAGCCGACGCAGGTGAGATTAACAGCACGGCAAGTGCGGTATACGTGCCCGTTGAAAGCACGCTTGAAGTGAGCGCGATCATCACTCGCGCATTGTTGCGCTCGCCCGGCAATAAGCTGGACGCATTGCCGAGTGGCCAGCTGGCGGCGCAGAAACTCGTTGATGCCACCGTGACGAAAGGCGCATTGAAGAAGCCGGTCACGTTGTATGCCGTCACTGGCTTTGGTTTTGAGCCTAGCTATGTGTGGATGTGGAAGACGGCGGACCCGAGCACGGCGGGTATGTTTGGTGTCGTTTCGCCGGGCTTTTCGATCATCGAAGCGGGTTGGGAGGCAAATGCCGATGCGCTGCTCAAGGCGCAGATTGCTGCAGACGATAAGGCGCTACGCGACCTCGGCACGAAGCTGGTTAAGAAGCCAGCGGGTGTGACGGTTTTCAAAAACGTGCGCTGGTTTGATTCGGAGGCGGCCCAGATGCGCGGCCCGTCCGATGTTTATGTGAATCGTGGGGTCATTGCTGCGGTCTATCCCGCCAACTCGCCATTGCACGCGCTCGACGCCGAGGCAACTGTTATCGACGGCAGTGGTCGCACGCTGCTGCCTGGGTTGTGGGATATGCATGGACATATCGGCCGCTGGGATGCGATCTTGCATATGGCCGGCGGCGTGACTGGCGTGCGCGACATGGGCAACATCAACGATGCCATCAACGACCTCAAGACTAAAGTCGACGCCGGCATGTTGATTGGGCCGCGCATCGTGCCGACTGGCTTCATCGAAGGCGATAGCCCGTTTGCCGCCAAGCTCGGTATCGTCGTCAAGGACCTAGATGGCGCCAAACGCGCTGTCGATTGGTATAGCCAGAACGGCTACCGCCAAATCAAGCTCTACAACTCAATGCGCCCCGATTGGATTGCGCCACTCACTGCCTACGCACGTGAGCGTGGCATTCGCGTTA
>JAJTHU010000274.1 GCA_021300055.1 Nitrosomonadaceae bacterium
GATCGTGGGCATCAGGCCACCGAACCAGCCGTTGCCAATGTGGTACGGCAGGGACATCGACGTGTAGCGGATACGCGTCGGGAACATCTCAACTAGCATTGCTGCGATCGGCCCGTACACCATGGCGACATAGACCACCATCAAGGTGAGGAGCGCAACCACCATCACATAGTTGATTTGTGCACTGTCTGCCTTGGGTGGATAGCCAGCTGCTTTCACGGCCGCGTCCATCTCTTTCTTGAAGCGCGCCGCCTCTTCTTTGGCGTTCGCGGCTTTGCCATCGTATGAAGCGATCACCTTGTCACCGATGCGCACCTCAGCGTTGGCTGTGCCGCTGGCCGCGACATTCTTGTAGTTCAGACCGCCACCAGCCAGATAGCTCTTGGCGACGTCGCAGGAGGTCGTGAACTTTGCCGTGCCTGTTGGGTTGAACTGGAACGAACATTGCGCGGGATCAGCGACCACCGTGATTGGCGATTGTTGCTGCGCGGTTTCGAGGGCTGGGTTAGCGTAGTGCGTCAGCGCCTTGAAGATCGGGAAGTAGGTCAGTGCAGCGATCAGGCAGCCTGCCATGATGATGGGCTTGCGGCCAATCTTGTCTGACAGTGTCCCGAAGAGAACGAAGAAGGGCGTGCCGATGATCAGCGACACGGCGATCATGATGTTGGCGGTTGCGGGCTCGACGCGTAGCATCTTCTCAAGGAAGAACAGCGCATAGAACTGCCCCGTGTACCAAACCACTGCCTGACCCGCCGTCAGCCCGACCAAAGCCAAGATCACGATCTTGAGGTTGCCCCATTGACCGAAGGACTCGGCGATGGGAGCCTTCGAGGTCTTGCCTTCTTCCTTCATCTTCTTGAACGCGGGCGACTCGTTGAGTTGCAGCCGAATCCTTATCGTTAATGCGAGCAGTACCACCGAGAGGAGGTACGGAACGCGCCAGTAGAATTCGGCAAATTCCTTCTCGCCGAAGAACGTGCGCGTACCGAGGATGACAAGCAGCGCAAGCATGAGACCGATGGTCGCGGTCGTTTGAATCCACGACGTGTAAGCACCACGACGGCCCATCGGCGCGTGTTCCGCCACATAAGTTGCCGCGCCGCCGTACTCACCACCGAGCGCCAAACCCTGCAGCAGTCGCAACGCGATCAGAATAATCGGTGCCCAGATGCCAATGCTGTCGTATGTCGGTGTGAGGCCCACAACAAAGGTCGAGAGCCCCATGATGACGATGGTCACTAGGAATGTGTACTTGCGACCGACGAGGTCGCCGAGTCGGCCGAATACCAGCGCGCCGAACGGGCGAACCGCAAAGCCCGCCGCGAACGCGAGCAGGGTAAAGATGACGCGGGTACTTTCATCCAGCGGCGCAAAAAATTGCTTGCCGATGATCGCGGCCATCACCCCGAAAAGATAGAAGTCGTACCACTCAAAGACCGTGCCGAGCGAAGAGGCGAAGATCACCTTCTTCTCTTCAGCGGTGATCGGTCGAGCTTTGCTATCGCTCGGAACCCGACTCCCAAGAATTGCATCTGCCGGTGTACTCATGTTGCCTCCTCATCGAATGTAAGCTGCCTGGCTTCGTGGCTGAGGTTTCTTTCGGCAAGCCGCTCCCAGCACCACCCGCAATGCGGATGGTTGGTGTTCTTTTCTATACAGATTGCGCGTTTGCGAAGACCAAACTTCGCCTCAGGTGTCGCACGATATCGGCGGTCACTTACGTGAAACTGACAGTTAGTTGTCAGTAATGCGCGCTAGGTAGGGCGCAAGGAGGCGACGAGTGCGCCTTACTCGACGCGTGGGCGATCCAACGGCAGATGAATACGCGCGCGAGCGCCACCGAGTTCGCCCGGAGTGATAAAGGACACACTGCCACCGTGTGCAGCGGCAATCTCGCGCACGATGGCAAGGCCCAAGCCGGTGCCGCTCTTGGAGGGGTTGCTACCGCGGTAGAAGCGCTCGAACACTTTGTCGCGCTCCTCGGCGTCGATTCCATTACCTGAGTCTTCAATGTCGATTTCCGCGACAGGCGTACCGGCGACCGGATCACGCACCTCGCGTACGCTGAGGGTGATGGTGCCGCCAGAAGGTGTGTGGCGCAGCGCGTTGTCCAAGAGGTTGGTGAGCATCTCGCGCAACAGCACGGCGTCCGCTGAGGTGGTGAGCGGCTGCGGGGCGGTTTCGTCTTGCATGCCGAGGTCGATATTCTGCGCGGATGCCGCACTCACATAGTCCGCCAAAACGGTTTGCAGCAAGCTGCGCACCTCAAGCGGCGCGCGCGCTAGGCTTTCGCCGTGCTCAGCGCGGGTGAGCATGAGTAGCTGCGTGACGGCGTTCGATGCACGTTGCGCCGCTGCGCTGATGGTTTTGAGCGCTGCATCTTTGTCATCGACGGAATCGGCGCGCAACGCAAGGTCGGTACTGAGCGATAAGCCAGCGAGAGGCGTGCGCAACTGATGGGCCGCGTTGTCGATAAAGCGCTGGCGGCGCTCATTCTCGTTGCGCGCGTTCGCAATTAGCGCATTGAAGTCGTCAACGAGCGGCGCAATTTCAGCCGGCGCGTGACGTGGATTGATCGGCTGCAAATCGCCACGTGGCCTTGCCTGCAGCTCATTTGAAAGTTGCAGCAATGGTCGAATGCCTCGGCGTACGCCAATCCATGCCAACAGCACCGCAAGGATGAGCGTACCGAACTGCAGCGGAAGCAAGCGCAGCAGCATCTCTCGTGCAAGCAACTCCGACTTGTCCTTGGTTTGGGCAAGCTGCAGGGTAACCGGGCCGGGGCTGTTCGCGGGTGTGATGGTGAGTTCAGCGATGCGCACTTTCTCTTCACGCCACGCTGCATCGCGCAGCGCGATACGGCTACGTTCTCCGCTCGCGGAGCGATTGCGCACCAAGCGCGTGGGGCTCGGCAGGTCGTCTGCGCCGATTACCTTCCCGTCAGCCGTGTCGATTCGATAAGCATGGGAGTCAACTTCGCTATCGATCAGCAGTACACGCAGATCAATCGCGAGCTTGGGTACGCTTGCTTCTTCATCAAACACGACTTGCTCGCCGACCGCGCGCGCAAGTTCACGCAGATTGTTATCGAACACCTCGCCCGCAAGGTTCTGCGCAATGGTGTAGCTGAGCCAAAGCGCGAGGGGCACAATGACGAGCAATGGCACCATCATCCAATCGAGCAGTTCGCTCACGATTGATGTTGGCTTGGTTTTGCTCAGTCCTGCTGGAAAGTAACTCGTTCGCTCCGGCGGTGTTGACCCATGCGGCTCGGGAGTGGTGTTCATCTTGGGCAGCGAGGAATGAGCGTGACGACCGCGTGCACTATCCCA
>JAJTHU010000170.1 GCA_021300055.1 Nitrosomonadaceae bacterium
CAAATGCGGCAGCGCACGACCAAACGCGCCCCGAAACCGCGAGATCATTTCGGCGTATTGGCTCGACAAGAATTCGCGAATGAAAGGGGCTGGGTCGGCGTAAGCGCGCCCCAAAAGCCGCAAGAAGTTCTTGCCGCCGCGCTCTTTGTCACGCGCCAGTTTCAGCGCGGGGATGAACATCGCAGAGATGATCTTTTCGCAGGAGAGCGCTTCGCCACCCGCCGCGTTCTCATAGGCCGTGAGGAGCGCAACGCGATCGCGATTCATGGGGTCGAGTCGGCGCGTAAACACGGCTTGGAACAGCTCTTCCTTGGACCCGAAATGGTAGTTCGCGGCGGCTAGGTTGACTCCAGCCGCGGTGGTGATCAGTCGAAGGCTGGTGGCCTCAAAACCGTGTTCAACAAATAGCTCTTCTGCCGCGTCCAAAATTTTGGACTTGGTGTCGCCAAGCTCAGCTTTGTCGGCTGTTCTTGCACCGCCTGCGTCGGTCCCGCGCGAAAGCGGATGAACTGAACCACTAGACATTGTTTACCAATCAATGAGTTACGAAGATCGAGCACCTGAAATGGCCCGCTGGAGCTACACCACAGCTATCGTTTCAAACGCTCGTTTGAAATGAGCGTATTACTAGGCCGTGATAGGTGTCAATCACTTTTGATGGTGCAGCGCAGCAAGACGGGCCCCGTGGACACACGTAGGGCGCCCTTGATGAGGCGGCCCAAACAAAAAAAGCCGCTCATTGAGCGGCTTTTTTGTTGACCGGAAGAACTGATTAGTTCTTTTTGATCGCTTCCAGCATCTTAAAGGTGCTCTTGTTTGCACCAACAAAAAGACGCTTGAAGTATTTGCCCAAGCAACGACGCTCTAGCGTGTTGCGGCGGGTACGCTTGCGTTCGCCTGCCATGGTCTGCTCCTAAACAAGTACTGCGGGTGTTTCGATTCGAGGGCTTTGAATTATAAGGAAAATGCGCTGCCAAGTCCATCGACCGAATCACAACCGCAGGCAATCACATCAGGCGGTGAAATTCGTTGCGAGCGCTGGTCAGGCAAGGCGGAAAGTCGCGAAAAACCGGAATGTATGTGGGTATACATGAGGATTTTGAGCGACTTTCCAACGCCGCATCACTGAGCGCAGCAGAATTTCACACCCCGGCTTTTTGCAAAGGAGCCTTGAGCGCTTCGGTCAGCGTATTAAGCGACTCCTCTAGGTGAGCTTTGGCTTCGACGCTCATTGGCTTGGCCATCGCCGTCCGAATTTGCCCTTGCAGCTGAATCGCCTCACGGCGCATCAGCGAACGTGCATCGGCTGGGGTTGTTGGCGATGGACGAATCAGCGCTGTCGATACCTTGCGAATGTGCTCGCGCTGCAAGTTGCGGCGCATCAGGCTGATATCGCCGCCAGTGCGAAGCTCTGACCAGATTGCATTTTGCAAAGTGTCGTACACCTCGGCCAGGCGCATTGCATCACTCGGCTTGCTGACTTTGTCTTGGCTATCGAGCAAGCGTTGCGCGACTGGGTCTGCGAAGAGGATGTCGAGCACGCCGCGCTGCAAGTTCAGTACTGTATTGGCGATTGAGACATCCGGGTTGCCGCGGCCGGGACCCCAGCGATCGAAATGATCGATCGCAAGGCGCGAAACGAACTCGGGCTTGAACTTGAAGCTATCAACCTTGAATAAGCCGTCGGTGACGAGTGCGAGTGCCTCACGCTGACGCGCAACCGGCGTCGGCGTGTACAGCGCGTTGGACGTGCCGGCACGATCGCGCAGATGCTTCACACCACCAACGTACTTAGCGAGCGCTGGCGTGACCTGCGACAGCGAGCGGAAGCCCGATGCAAACGAACGCGTCAATCGCTCGTAACTCTCACCCGGCTTGAGTTGCAGATTCTGCGTGCGATCCCACAATTCGCGCGAAAGCTTGATGCGTTTCTTGTAGTACTCAATCGGATCAGTGCCAAGATCGCGCTGGTTGACTTCAGGGTCCATGCCAGCGATCGCGTCTTCATCCGTCGCGTAGGCTAACAGCGGGTTGGTCGTTGCTTTGGACGCAATGGCGGAGAGATCAGCTTTCTCCGTCTTCGGATCAAGCGGCTTATAGGCGTATTCGACGGCGAGGTAGTCGTATGGCCCGATCGTAGACATGCCGTACTCGCCCTGCTTTTCGCCCTTGGCGGCGAGGTTGAACGGGTTGTACTCCATGACTGATCCAGCGATACCATTCACTTTGGTGAAGTTAGGATCTTGCACTTGCTTCAACGTGTAGATGGTTGAAGAGCGGAAGTTGTGGCGGAAACCGAGCGTGTGTCCGACTTCGTGCATGATCACGTCAAGAACATACGATTGCGCCAACGCTTCAGCCTCTGGCGAATCCATGTCGAGGCCGCGTGCTTCGAGTAAGTCCATAGCGAAGTGCAAGTCTTGCGCCTTTTCAGCCATGTAGTTGCACTGCATGTATAGCGACTGCTGCTTCAGGGTTGGCGCCATTGCACCAGCGAGGTTGGCATCAAACACCAGCGGCTTGCCGATATCTTCAGCGACCAAGCGACGCGCACCGCGACCGAATACATCCGACATGCCGATGTCTGCATCAAGAATTTCGCCCGTGCGCGGGTCTTTGTGCGAAGGCCCGATCGCGAATCCGATGTCTGCACCAGTAAACCAACGCACCGATGCGTGACGCGCATCCATCGTATCGAAATTATCTTTCTCGGTCTGCTGCTTTGCCACGATGGCGTTCTTGAAACCGATCTTCTCAAACGCCTTGTTCCATTCGAGGATACCTGCCTCAACCGACTTGCGGTACTTCACCGGGATGTTCTTGTCCATCCAGAAAGTGATCGGCTGCTTTGGCTCCGACATCGCGGCATTCGGGTCCTTCTTCTCCAAGCGCCAACGGTTGACGTAGTGCTGCTTTGTTTTCGCCGTAAGGTCTTCGTCGTAATTCACGCGAGCCGTGGTGAAGTGTCCAACACGCTCGTCGGCAATGCGGGGCTGCATCGGTTCGTCTGGTAGCTTCGCGAACGAATAGAAGAAGCTCACGAAGAGGCTGCGTGGATCTGGCGTCGCCTGCGGCGGCAGTGTTTGCGGCATTGGTGGCGCCGCCGGATTAGGGAGAGGAGGCGCATTAAGCTTGGGTACCGAAAAGTGCGCTTGCACTTGCACACCAGTGATGAGGTCATTGTTGGTAACGCGCGAAATGCTGGTGTTGCGCGCATCCAGCAAGAACGGCATGCGGAAAGCAAATTCGAGGCGCGTCAGATAGCCGGGAATGTCTGAGAACAACAGCGCATTTGCTTCGATCAATACGGCCTTGGTCTCGGGGTCAGCGCCGGAAACGACCGATGCGCTCGAGAGCAACGAATCCGAAAAGCTCTCCGAAACGAATTGCGCCTGCGGCGTTCCGGGGGTGGCGTAAAACTCAGTGTTCTTAGCAATCAATTGAACGTGATTGCCGATGCGACGAAACACCACCATCTCGGAGCCGCCCATCTGCGAACCGTAAAGACCGCGCTCGCCGACAGACTGCGGGATGTTGTAGGTGAAGAAGAAAGGCTTATCAAATTGGTCAGGGCGAATCGCCAACCAAACGCGCTCGTCCTTTTGATACGTCGTAAAGAAACCTGGGGTGAGCTTGGCATCCTTGATCACATCGCGGAATGGCCGCGGTGCACCGGGCGTAGCTGCAGGGCCGGCTGGCGGCGCGCCCGCCGCTGGGGGCGTCGCACCAGGTGGCATGGGTGCTGGAGGCGTTTGGGCGAACGCGGGGAGCGACAGTGAAAGCGCGGCAGCAACTGCGGCCGTCAGCGCTTTCCGCGCCACGATTGGGCGATGCGATTTATGCA
>JAJTHU010000205.1 GCA_021300055.1 Nitrosomonadaceae bacterium
GGGCCTCGCAGCAAGATAAAGAGCGCGCCAACGGCTAGGGCAATAGTGCGAAGGATCGTAACAAAAGTTCGGGACATAGGGGGCACTCGACATGGCGGTAGGAGAGCGATCAGCTTACTGGGATGAATGTGAAATAGTTGTGAGAGACTGTTACCAAATTTGTCTTTGACATCTCCCCGTGGCTTAGCTGGATTGTCGTAGGGTGCGGATGCGGTCGCACCAGCAGCCCTTGCACGGCGTTGCCGAACCTATTCAGCTTTATCTGACACAAAAATGGACCCAGTATTCACAGCCGTGACCGCAATCGGTGCCTCGCCGCTCCTGCTGATTCTCGCGTTGCTCGTGCGCGGGGCCGGGGGCGTACGCATCGTGACATTTTTGCCGCCGGGGTCCAACGAAGAAATCGCACGGCTCAACCGCCGCGTGGGTAATGTACTCTTGTTGCTACCGCTGAACTGCGCTGGGTTTGGTGCGGCTGGATTGGCTTTCCGCGAGATCGCTGGCTGGTTGGTGGCGGCGATGGCGGTGCTGTTTCTGCTCATCGTTTTCACCGCGGTTATCGTCGGGCACCGGCGCTGAGCTTGCAGCGCGCTAGGTTCGGAGAGCGCAGGCCGAGTGTAGTACCCTAGCCGTTCAACACACGATGCCTCTAAAGGGTCCCAATATCAGTGCGATCTCCACAGTCATCGATGCGCAGTCCGATATGCGACGCGCCTACTACGATGGCGCGCCTGGCGTTTTTGTGTCGGGTGCGGTTTGGCTTGTGGCGGGGCTGGTTGCTTGGTATGCGCGTCCATCGCTTGCGGTTTGGACCCTGCTGATCGGCGGCGCCATGATCCATCCACTTTCGTTGTTGCTCTGCAAGATTTTGGGATTTCCCGCAGCGCACACCCCGGGTAACCCAATGGCGTCCCTGGCAGGCGAGAGCACTGTCTGGTTGATTGTAGGGTGCGTGATCGCGTTCGGCGTCAGCACGCAACGCATCGAATGGTTTTTCCCCGCAATGATGTTGATGATCGGCGGCCGGTACTTCACGTTTCAGACCGTGTACGGACTGCGGTCTTACTGGGTGTTGGGCGCGCTGTTGTGCGCAAGTGCCGTCGCGCTGGTACTCCTGCGCGCGCCCGTTGCTGTCGGCGCAATCGTCGGGGCGTGCATCGAGTTGGCGTGCGCGAGATTCATCGCGCGACAGACATCGCGGCAGCGCTAGCGTCTGTCTTGGCCTCTGGCAGGCGTTCCGCCGCCGATATCGCTTTTGCGCGTGACTCGCTTGACTTCGTCCTTGAGCCTGAAGCGCAGGGCGGACCAATCTTCATTCACCGACACCTACGAAACCGGGATGAAGTTTAGCGCGAGAAGTGGTTGCCAGGCGCGGTCCCGGCTGATGTCGGTCTAGATGGAGCCGCTCCGCTTGGGGTAGAGCATCCAAAGCATCCCTCCGAGCTGATAGCGTTCAGCAAGTGGCTTCGCTTGATGTTGGATGTCAGACGCACTTTGGACGGCGCACACGATTGCCGTCGATGACACTGCTGGCGTAACGGCCTTGCCCAGAGGTGGCAAGAGTGCACGCACCGCCGGAGGCAGCGCGATAGCCAGTGTCTCGTTTGGTTTGGTTAGCCCGAGGCGGTGGGCGAGGCTCTTCCGATTTTCCTCATTCGGCATGCTTGACTCATTTGATCTGCGACGGCAACTTGTCGCGCAGCAGGCGTGCCCAACCGATGCCCAGCACGATGCGAGGCAGCAGTTGCCGGATGCCGCGGAACCCCTCATGACGTAGCACCAATAGCGTGCCGTCTACGTGCGGGTTAAGTTCGACGCGGAGCGTGGTGTCGAGGCCGCCGCCGCGCCACGACAACACAAGCAAGCGTGGCGGATCAATCGTTAACACTTCACTGTGAACGACGCCATCAAAACCCGGGGCGGGGTCGGTCCGAAAAGTGAAGCGATGACCAATTCGTGGTTCGAAGTCATTCGGCATCAGCCAAGCGGCGAGTGCATCGCGATCAGTCAGCGCGCTCCAGACGGCTTCGCGCGGCGCGTGGAAAACGCGTTGAATATGAATGTTCCTCATGGTTAGTGCCGTTTCTTTTGCAGGTGTGCTGCGAGTGCGTCCAACTTGTTCTTCCAGAAAGCTTCGTAGATTGAAAGCCAGTCGTAGATGTCCTTAAGTGGTTGCGGGCGGACGGTGTAGTAATTGAAGCGTCCGTCGCGTCGCTCTTCAACGAGTCCCGCCTCTCGAAGCACATTTAGGTGTTGAGAAACGGCGGGCTGACTGATGTCGAGTAAAGCCGTGAGGTCCGACACCGACCTCTCCTCTTCCGTAATGGCGACAAGGATTTGTCGCCGTCTAGGATCGGCAATCGCCTTGAACGGGTCGCCTAATTGGGGTTTGCCCCGCGACTTGGAGGGCAGAGTGGCTTTTCGCTTTTGCATCGAGCAAGCTCAATTACGGTTTTTCTAATTATATAAGTAATCACTTATGTGTAAAGCGCGCACCGGCTTCCAAGATGCGTGTGTTCGGCGATCCAACTTTGGCGTTCTGCGATCTATCCCGGATTTGGGCTGATTCGTCACAAGCGTATTGAGCGCGGTCACCGCGTAACACAGAATGCGGGCCTTTACTTCAATGGAGATGCATCATGAAGGCGCGCCCTGTTATTCGACCAATCGCCGTTTTGGTATCGACGCTCGTCGCTGGCTTGTCCGCGGGTGTTGCTCAATCAGAAGTCACGCCGTCCGTATCCGCCGGGACGCCGATTGTTCAGGCGGAACGCAAGGTCATCACCAGCGCTGACCAGCTCCCGCGCCGCAGCTACCAGATCAGCAGGTTGCCGAGCGAGCTCATCGAAGCGCCCAAGTCGGAGCTCGAGGCGGTCATCACTGCGCTCGATCGGGATATCGCCGCTGACCTCGCCGCATTCGACATACGCGACCGTGCAACCCGAACCGGAATGATTGGTACGCGCGCGCAGATTGCGATTTACCGCGGCGACTTTGCAAAGGCCATCGAGTACCTGCGTGATATCCGCAGCCAGCAGGAAAAGGAGGCGGACAAGTTGATGAGCGGCGTCTCCGCGGAGATCATTTTTGGTGCACGCATGAAGGGTGGCAGCGAGGACGCGCAGAAAGCAGCCGTTCGAGCGGCTGCGGCTGAGGCCTGGGGAAAGATGCCATGGACTGTTGTTGGCGATGCGATGAAGAACGCGAAGAGCAGCATGGAGCTGATGTCCAAAAACGTCACGATTGGTGCCATCAAGAGCGGGGTGGACCCAGCGGCAACTAACCTCAAGTTCAACGTTCCCGCTGGTGTGATTACAACCATTGTGGGCGTGCGCAACTCGTTCGATCACACGCTCCCGTTTCGCGACGATCTTGTCGCGGTGTTACAAAATATCATCGACAAAAACCAAGTTGCCCAGGTAGACATTTGGACGGAACGCCTGGTCGCGCTGCCGGAATCAGCCAAAGCAAAGCCGGTTGTGATTGGCGTCTGGGATAGCGGCACCGACGTCGACTTGTTCAAGACAGCGTCGATTCGCGGCATCGCCTTCGATAAAGACGCGAAGCCGACGACCGCATTGGTGCGTCCGATGGGTGAGGCGAGCACACGCATGACGAGCCTCAAGCAGTACATGAAGGGTTCGCTTGATCTTCGCGCGGCAATTGATTCGCCCGAGGCGCGCGTGCTCAAGCAGCGGATTGCGACGCTCAAGCAAGAAGAGGTGAAGCAATTCCA
>JAJTHU010000123.1 GCA_021300055.1 Nitrosomonadaceae bacterium
ACTTTTTTTAAAATTGCAAATGTATCGAAGCCTAGTGCTTTTGTCTATGTATGTTTAAACTAAATATTGAATATGTTTATCAAATTTAAAACAATTTATCGTTTAAAGTTTGAAGATAAATAAGATACTCTTTGAAAAATTTAAAATGTCGGTTTTATGAGTAATTGCCATACATTTTTTTATCATAATAATTTATCAAAGTGACTTTGCAAAAGAAACAAAGCATAGTGCTTTCAACAAGCACAACAAAGACTAGTCAACAACGGTTACGCTGCGACGGTTTTGGCTCCAAGAAGCTTCTGTAGAACCTTGTGCTTCTGGACGCTCTTTGCCGTAAGATACGGTGTTTACGCGGGTTTCCGCAACGCCTTGACCAACGAGGTATGCTTTTGTTGCATTCGCACGACGCTCACCGAGTGCCAAGTTGTACTCACGTGTGCCGCGCTCATCAGCATGACCTTCAACAGTCACGTTTACGCCAGAGTATTTCTTCAGCCATTCAGCTTGTTTTGCCAATGTTGCTGTACCTTCAGCAGTTAACGCAAAGCTGTCGTATCCGAAGAATACGCGTGATCCTGCGTTTTCTTCTAATGATTTTTGCGCGCCAGCTTGGTCGCCTAAATCTGTGCCGTATTGTGAAAAACGACCATCTGTGTTGCCAGAACCGTTTGCACCATCAAGAGTTGAGCCGTCTGCGCCTGTGTTACCAGAACCGCTAGCGCAAGCAGAAAGCAACAATGCTACTGCAGCAAGTGTAGAGAGTTTAGTTGTAATTTTCATGGTGTTTTTATCCTTATACCCGTTGAAACTTTTTCCGTTAGCATTTCTGCACACGACATTCGCATATCACCCCAAAAATTAAATTTTCGTAAACGATTTGCGCTGAATGACCGTTCTTTACAGTAGTATTTTTGCCGTGCAAAGAGATTTTATACTTTTTTACTCCTAATAATTTGGGTTCAAGGCAGACCAAGCAGGGTCTGAAGCCTCTGTAGGGGTGCGAATTTGGCGCAAATTATAGCCTGTCAGGTCTACACTATACAGCTGTGATTTTTTTCCCACACCCCCTGTGCCATATCCCGGTGTTTCACGGAAAAACATCAGCACGCGACCATTGGGCGCCCATGTGGGGCCTTCATCCAAAAAGCTGCTAGACAGAATCCGCTCACTGCTCCCATCCGTACGCATCACGCCAATAGAAAACTGCCCCCCCTTAGACTTTGTGAAAGCAATTAAATCGCCCCGAGGTGACCACACAGGCGTGCTATACCGTCCTTCCCCAAAGCTTATGCGTTGCACACTGCCGCCGTTTGCATCCATTGTATACAACTGCTGGCTGCCGCCTCTGTCTGAGTTAAACACAATTTGCGAACCATCGGGCGAATAACTTGGCGATGTATCAATAGACGGATGATTGGTGAGGCGTTGCACCCGTTTAGAGCGCAAATTCATCACAAAAATATCCGTATTGCCACCGCGTGCCATGCTAAACACAATGTTATTCCCATCAGGCGAGAAACGCGGTGCAAATGTCATCCCTGGGAACGTGCCCAATGTTTCCACCCGTCCTGTGTCTACATGCAGCATGTAGACTTGCGGGGTGCGGTTGTAATACCCTAAATAGGTGATGGTGGGTGAATTTGGCGAAAAACGGGGCGTCAATACCAGTGCCCGACCGTCTGTTAAATAGCGTTGATTAAACCCGTCCTGATCCATAATGGCAAGACGCTTTGTTTGCCTTGTTCTTGCACCTGTTTCTGCAACATACACAATGCGCGAATCAAAATAGCCTTTTTCGCCCGTAACCCGCTCATAGATTGCATCTGAAACCAAATGCGCAATTCGCCGCCAATTAGCAACGGGCGTTTGATACGAAAAGCCCGTCATCTGCTTTTGTGACAAGACGTCATAGAGACGGAAATCTACACTCAGGTTGCTCCCCACTTGCGACACACTGCCGACCACAAGCAGTTGCGCGTTAATTGCTTTCCAATCAGGGAACCTTGGCAAATCTGCAGAGCTTGAAAATTGCTGAATGAAAGAATTTGGATTTAAGCCGCGAAACAAGCTGGAACGCTCTAAGTCATCGGTTATGACTTTTGTAACCTGTGCGCCATAATTCCCCCCAACAAAATTTGGGATGGCAATGGGGATGGGATTCATGCTGCCTTGGGTGATGTCAACGGACAGTTCAGCGCGGGCAGGCGTTGTGCTAAGCGCAATTAGAGCGGAAAAGGTGAAAAAAAGGGAACGGAACAGGCGCATAGTTTTACAGTTTCTGAATTTTTGATTTTGCCCTTGATAGCAAATTATTGCCTACCTGCCAATTGCTCTCTTGGCAAAACAGCAAAATTGTTTTTTATAGGGGCATGGTTCTTTCGCCTTCTCTTTCTCCGCGCCAACAGGCTTTTTACTTTATTGCTTGCCTCACAGTGTTGCGGGTGCTGTTTTTGGGCGTTTCCCCCCTGCCGCTACATGGCGATGAGGCGCAATCTTGGACATGGGCACAAGCCCTTGATTTTGGATACTATTCAAAGCCACCGATGGTGGCATGGGCGATTGCGTTTACAACTTTCTTAGGGCAAAGCGATGCGGAATTTTGGGTGCGGCTTGCCTCGCCCTTTTGCTATGCAATAGCAAGTTATTTCATATATTTAACAGGCAAAGCGGCGGTTGACGAGAAAACAGGATTGTGGGCGGCGGTACTGTTTTGCACGCTACCCGCTGTTTTCCTGTCTAGCACCATTATTTCTACGGATCCCCTCCTCCTCCTCTTTTGGGCAATCGGGCTTTATTATGCATGGCAAGCAATCACAATAAATGCTTGGAAATATTGGCTTCTGTGTGGATTTTTCATAGGGCTTGCGCTGCTTACAAAATACACCGCTGTTTTGTTTCTTGTTTCGACTTTTGTGTATCTTCTTTTTGCAAAAGAGCATCGCTTTTTTCTAAGAACGGCTCGCCCTTATGCAATGATATTTATAGCTATTCTTGTTTGGCTGCCGAACTTCTTGTGGAACGCTCAGCATGATTTCCTCACCTTTAAACATACGCAAGATAACGCCAATTTAAAAAGCACGTTATTTCATCCGCATAAGCTGTTGGAATTTTTGGGAAGTCAATTCGGCGTAATGGGGATTTTCCTGTTTGCGGCATTCCTTATATTGCTGTGGAAATCACTTAGAGATAAACCGTTTAAGAACGCCCCCTTCTTGTTTTGCTATACTTTTGTGTTGTGGGGGGTGATTGTTGCACAAAGCCTGCTGTCTCGTGCCAATGCAAACTGGGCAGCGGCAAGCTATGTGGCAGGCACACTGTGGGTTGTGGCGTGGCTGGTGCAAACAAATCGTACTAAGTGGCTGAAAGCCTCTTTGATACTGCATTGTGGCGTTGCGCTCATCGCTTTAAGCATCCCGTTTATGAATTTGAATCTCCCTGCAAAATATGATTTTTACAAAAAGCTGAAGGGGTATCCAGACTTAGCAAAAGAGCTTGTTGTCATTCAGAAAACACACCCCAACGCCGCTATTCTTCTGGATGATAGAATGTTACTTGCCGTGCTAAAATATTATTCTCGCGGCGGGTTGCCTGTGATGATTAAATGGAATCATAACGGGCGTGTGGATGATTATTATGAAATGACAACCTCACTGAAGGATGCCAAAAGCGGGGAATATTTATTGGTGATGCCGCCTGCGGACAGTGCGGGCATTACGCCATTTTTTCAATCTGTTGAACAGATAAAGATAATCACCATTCCCACGAATCCTGATAGAGCGTTGGAATATGGGGTGTTTTATGTGCGGGGATTGAAATAAAGCGCTAATCCGCAAATAACGTTCGGTATTTTTTTACCACCGCATACGCCTCATTGATTTTCTTCAACTTATCCTCATCCGTGAGCACACTGTGCTCTCTATCAGGATGATAGCGTTTTGCGAGGGTTCTATACTGTTGTTTTATCTGCGTAAAGGTGATTAACACCGTGACGTCAAGCTCCAGCATCTGTAATGCTTGGCGAATTTCCACATTCATGGCGTAGGCGGCATCGACACCCTTTTTCGCGCGATACGTTTGTGTATAATCGGTAAAATCAAAAAAAGCATCATTTTTGCGGAAGATCGCTTCCCTGTCGATGGTGAAAGACTTGCCGCCCGCTTTCCACGTTGGGCGATTCCACGTTACATCGTCTTTTACCGCCGCTTCAATTTCTTCCATCGTCATGTCTGCGTAATAATCCCAGTTCGCGTTGTAGTCGCGAACATGCTCAAGGCAAAACCAGTAAAACTCTCGCAACGCATAGCGTGATTTGGGCGCAGGATATTCCCCCGCACCCGTACACCCATGACAATCACACGCACGGGGCGGCGGCGGTGGCTCATAAAAAGCGAAATTAACAGTATATTTCTGTGGTTTTCTCATACTCTTTGACTATATCAGAGGTTTTGTTAATCTATGGTAGATTTTGGAGAAAACCATGCCGCGCCCGTTAAATATTTTACTTGCTGCCCCAAGAGGGTTTTGCGCAGGGGTGGACAGAGCCATCCAAATAGTAGAACGCGCACTGG
>JAJTHU010000217.1 GCA_021300055.1 Nitrosomonadaceae bacterium
ACGAAACTGGCTGGCGTACCTCATGGATGGGCAACCGAGTTCGCTTTAACGGCACCGCGTTTGTGATGGACGTTAGCAAGTTGCAGACGATTTCAGGTGTGACCCTCTCAACTGGCCAGGTGGTGTTCTTGCAAAAGAACTTTGCTGACTTGAAGAACCGTGGTCTTGAGCTTGAACTCTCGGCCACGCCGATGAAGGGGTTGACCACCTACCTCAACATGGGCTTCCAAGATGCGGAGTACCGCAATCTCGCCAACGAGGTACTGGTCCAGCAGGCCGCTTGTCGTGCGGGACTTTCGCCGACGGGTACGGCTGCGCAGCGCGCCAACTGCAACCAAGGTATCGTGATGGCCAATGGCGACATCGGCATCCCAGTTCGCGTGCCGAAGAAAACCATCAACCCCGGCGTGACTTACACGATGCCGATCGGGTTCCAAAGCTGGCAACTCGCGACGACGGTAAACGCTGCATACACCGGCAAGATGGCCGCCGCTACCAACAACGCGATCTTCTCGGGCGGACACACCGTGATCAATGCCTCGATGACACTCTCTAATGGCAAGGGCGATTGGCGCGTCTCGCTCGAATGCACCAACTGCTCGGATAAGACTTGGGTCACCGCCCAGCTGGCCGGCTTGAACTACCTGCCAGAGCCACGCCGCGTTGGTGTTCGCGCCATCTACAACTTCAAGTAAACCAACAAGCGTCGCCTCTAGACCACCGAAAGAGTGGATTCGCCGTGCTGGCATTGCCAGCACGGCGTTTTTCTTTATGGGCTTTACGGTGTCAGCCCACGCGCTCCTGGCGGCAGCGACTACGCCAAGAACGCGTTGATACGCGCCGCACGTTGCATCAGCAGCGGCTCAGGGCAAGTCAGTGGCTCTGCCGGCGGAAACTCGAGGACCGGCAAATCGGGACGGACCGACGCACCATCAGCGCTAATCAGCGCAGGCTGCGTCAGCGCGACTAACCCGGCTGCACAGTCATAGCGAAATGCAGCACGAATGAGTGGCCGGAATGCCGGTGCTGATTTCAGCGCCTCCATCACCTTGATGTGCAGCGTCGCCGCATCAGGCAAGCCGTTCGGGCGGCGATGCTCGGCGTCGCGCGCATACCAAGGATAGAAAAGATACTGATCGCGGCAAAGCAAAAACGTATTGAGCAAGTGATTGCCATTGATGTCCGCTTGAAACGGCGGCGCATACGTATCCAGCAACTCTTCGAGTTGCTCCGGTTTCGGAACGCCTATGCCGTCGAGTACTACGCGGCGCACGCGTTTATCAGTGCGGGCAAGTTCGAGTGCGACGCGCACACCTGAGAGCGTGCCATAAACATCGTATTGCTGAAGCTTGAGCGCGTCGATTGCGGCGCTGATTGGACGCGTAAAGTCGGCAATCGTTGGTTCCGCATCTTGCTGCGCGAGCGCATCCGAGTCTCCCATTCCGGGCAGATCAAACGCGTAGGAGGTCGCATCAATTTGCGTTTGAAGCTTCGCCAACATCAGCGCGCTACCGGGAGCCGCGTGGAGCATCACCAACGGCACACCAGCCGCTCCCTCGCGGGAACGCACATGGATCTGTCCGGTCGGGACATTCACAAATGCACGCTGGATATCTTCACGCATGGGTGACTCCTATGTTGAGCGTCGAAGGACTATAATTTGTCCGGACAACTTTGTCACATCGACGGCAAGCACATGCAGCGGCGTGCTTCTCGCTCGATCTAGTCTTCCGTGCAAAATGCGTTGTTCAGCGTGACTTCTTGACGGTCACGAGTCTTACCCCCAGAGGGCATCATGCATCATGCGTTAGGCGTCACCGCTCGCGCCACCAACAGGTTTACGCTTGAATGGCTCGCCATTTTGCTGCTGCTCGCGCTCGTCAATTGCGCACTGCCGACGCACGCGCAGAGCCACCTTCCGCTCTCAAAGCGAGGCGGCATCGATATCGACGGTTCCAATCGAAGCGTACTGCTCGCTAGGTCCACCACTGGTAGCGGCACCCCGCAACTGCTTGCCGGTCGCCTAACCAATGGCCAGTTTCAGTTCTCACCGCTGACAGATCCGGGCAGCAACTTCAGACTCGTTGCGGTTGTGGATCTAGATGGCAACGGTAAGTCCGACTTAATTGGACAGCACCTGTCGCAAGGCGAGTCTGGTGATGTGACCAGTTGGACCGACTTTGATGCGCAACGCCCCAATACGCTACGTGCCGTCAAGCAGATTTGGGATGTGCAAGCGGTAGGCGATCTCGACGGCGATGGACGTGGCGATATCGTCTGGCGGTACCTCGGCTACGATGCTGCACGTCCTGGAGATACGGGCGTCTCCTACATCTGGTTTAGTAACGCCTCGGGCCCACCAACGGTTCGTAAACGCGGTGGTGCACCATTGTCATGGAAGCTCATCGGCGCAGTTGATCTCAACGGCGATGGCGCCGCTGACATGGTTTACATCAGCCCCGACAACTCGATCCGTGTGCTGATGGCAACCGCGGGACGGACTTGTGCCAACTACGCCGCGGGCGTCATTCCAGCGGGATTTGTGCCGCAGGCGCTGGCTGATTTCAGCGGAAATGGGCGCGGCGATATCCTGATCCGCAATCAAACTACGGGGCAGGTCGGCATCGTTTCGATCAGAGCGAATGGCATCTCATTGCCCGCCTTCAGTGGAAATCCTGACGACATTAATGCCTCCTGCACGGCCACCGACGCAACGCTACCCAACAGCACGAGTTTCCTGTCGAACGCCGACCCCTCCTGGCAGATCTACGCCACAGGTGACTACAACGGCGATGGTGTCTTTGATGTTGTGTGGGTACGGCCAGATGGAACACTCAGCCTCTGGCAACTCAATCGCAGTGGGGCAGCACCTACCATCATCATTAACGCCGGAAGCGCTCCCGCTTCAGCGAGCAACTTCGGCGTCGTCCATGCAACCACTGCACCCGTCGCGCCACTCACCAGCAGCTTTGTGCGCATCCAGCAAAAGATATTTGCGCCGCGCTGCAACAGCTGCCACACAGCGGGCAACGCGTTTGCGACGCAATCAGGACTCATCCTCGACGAGCTTGTTGCCTACCGAAACATCCGCAATGCGCCGGTGAAAAACAGCATGGCTATCGCGCACGGGATGAAGCAAGTGCAGCCCGGCAGCCCCGACAACAGCCTGCTCTACCAAAAATTATTGTTATGGGACCCAACCAAGCCGCAACATTTCGGCAGCCCGATGCCACTCGGCTCCACGTCACTTCCGGTCGGACAACTCGAATTCATTAAGCGTTGGATTGAAGCCGGCGCGCCTGAGTCTGGCGACAACATCGATGCAAACCTGTTGGAAGACCGCACGCTCCCTGCATACGCGCCGTTCGTGCCTCTTGCGCCGCCGACCAAAGGCTATCAGCTCAAGATAGACCCGTTCTCCGTGCAGCCCAATTTCGAGCGCGAACTATTCGTGCTGCGTAACGTCGGTAATCCGGCACCCATATACGTTTCGCGCATCGAAACGCGCATGCGCAGCAACAGCCACCACTTCTTGCTCTACACATTCCAGAACAATACGCCGTCGGCCATCATCCCGCAGACAAACGTTGTGCGTGACATCCGCAGCGCGGATGGCAATCTCAATTTCGCCAA